>NZ_MEBP01000107.1:0-80363 GCF_001722075.1 Salinivibrio sp. SS2
TATTATCTGAATTCAGGATTGGCTAAGTTCTTTGCACCAAGGGAAAGGGATTGTGAGTCAAGCCGTGGCTAAGCTCATTGAGCTGGCGTTTACCCAGTTTGGTATGGAAAAAGTACAGATATCGGCGGCAACGGAAAACACGCCAAGCCGAAAGGTCTGTGAGCGTTTAGGGTTCACACTCGAAGGCGTAATACGTCGTGCTGAAAATTTAAACGGACGCATTGTCGACCATACCATTTATGGCTTAGACCGTACAACGTGGCTCACACAATAAGTTATGTTTCCGCTTCTAGGATATGAGTGGAGTGAATGGTTTGTTATTATCAAGAAGTGAAATGTAGTTGAATTTCTACGTGTCTATATAAAACCAGTTTTATATCTTGATATGCGCTATTGGGAATGATGTAAATAATATGAATATAAAAATTTTGTCAGTTGCCTTTTTGGGATTTGTTCTAGCTGCCTGCTCTTCAACAACCAGCAAACCAATAGATAGAGACTTGTTTGTTGGTACTTGGCACTGCGCTAGCCCGACTCATGCCGATGAACTAAATTTTGATGGAAAAACGACCTATTGGACTGATGGTTTATTGGATGGGACCGCTATTTTTGATGGACAGATGCCTGATGTTGACGGCCGATTCTTGTTTGAAGTCAATATTCAGGGCACTTGGGAACTGAAGCATAATAAAGTTTATGAGTACATCGAAAGTGTATCGGTTGAACCATTGAACGAGCTGTCTAAGTCGTTTAAACCTATGTTCACTAAAGCAATTGAGAGTAATGACGAATCTGTTTCAACCGTGTTATCGGTGGACTCAGAGTACCTGTTTTGGCATAGCCAAGGAAATGCTAGTGTTGACCGTTGCGAGAGAGTATTAAACTAACGGTATAACGTTTATAATATTATAGGCAATAATCGATGGGTTAATAGATATATTTATTGGCCTATCAATATTTGTTTAGCACTACTCCAACTCACCGCCTACTTTTAAGTTAATTAGGCGATTTGAGCCGCTCGAATATATTCTTTTTTAGAAAACCTACAGGGACAAATATACAGCGTCTCATTTTGGAGCCTCGCTGGTGTGGTGTCACTAATCAAGGATCATGATGAATACAGAACAACAGGCATTTTTAAACGCCTACCTTGCCACCTTAAGTGAAGCAGAACGTCAGGCTGTGCCTGAAACAATTGCTGAGTACTTTTGCGCGGATGAATACAATGCTAACGAATGCGCCCGTTTGATTGATCAAGGCATAAAACGCGCATCGTGCAGCTTAAAAGCTTGCTACGAGATCGAAAACGAACCTTACCCGCAAGTCGGACGTTTAACCGTGGTGCTTAACTGGGCGCAGCAGCCGGTTTGTATTATTAAGGTGACTGAAGTGAGCGAGTGTCCATTTGATCAAGTGACTGCTGAATTTGCCGCTGCGGAAGGTGAAGGCGATAAGAGCTATGCGTGGTGGCGGCAGGCGCATCTGGCATTTTTTGAGCAAGAGGGGCAAGCACTTGGCGTGCCGTTTACAACTCAATCCCCTTTGGTATTAGAGCGTTTTAAGAAAGTCTATCCGCTTGATCACCATGAAACTGAGCAGGGAAGCGCATGATAAAACAAGTCGGTCAAACATCCATCCAACCCGAACACTTGGCCCGCTGTCATTGCGGGACGGTTGTGTTAGCTCTCGCGTTACCCAATGGCATTGAAAACCCCAGACGCTGCGATTGCTCGATGTGTCGACGCCGTGGCGCCATTGTTGGCTCAGTCAAGCTTGCACAATTGCGTGTCGTTGCTGGCAGTGAACAACTCAGTGTGTATTCCTTTAATACTCACACTGCTAAGCACTACTTCTGCTCACGCTGTGGCATTTACACCCATCACCAACGTCGCTCCAATCCGAGTGAGTTTGGATTCAATATCGCTTGTTTAGATGGCGTCAATCCGTTTGAGTTGGAGAATATTCCTGTGATGGATGGGGTTCATCATCCAGCTGATCGCTAGGATGTCGCGGATATCGTTTTGAGGAGTGGCTATGACGAAATTGGCATTTGTATCGGGTGGTTCGAAAGGAATCGGTTTAGGCTGTGTTCTGCGGCTAGTTGAGGCAGGTTATAAAGTGATCACGTGCTCGCGCAACCTAGATGTGTGGCAGGCAGCTGTTACTGAATACCCTGTACTTAAAGCTGTTGATTATCAACAAGCTAATTTAGCCGATCAGGCTTCGCTAGAGCAGCTTTTCCGTTATATCCGCGAGCAATATGGTCAGTTAGATATTGCAATCAATAATGCCTCACCGGCGTTAGGTTCTGGTGGTCTTTATCATCAAGTTGATATGTTTGCGTTGAAAGAAACGCTAAATAATGACTTCTGGGGACACGCTCAATGCTTGCAGTATCAAATTAAGTTAATGGAGACAGGTGGAGCCATTGTCAATGTCAGCTCAATCAATGGCTTGCGACCAACGCCAAATGCAGCGATGTACAGTGCGGCAAAGCATGCCCTCGAAGGGCTAACACAATCCGTCGCGCTAGAAGCAATCAGAAATAATATCCGTATTAACGCTGTGGCGCCGGGCGTAACGTGGACACCAAGGTGGGACGAGCGACAGACACATCAACCGACAATAAAACTCGATGTTGAAGAGCAAGTGCCCGCCAATCGGTTTGCACGCGTGGAGGAAGTTGTTGATGCCATTGAGTTCTTGCTCTCGGATAAAGCCAGTTATATCGTCGGCCATACACTCGTCGTTGATGGTGGCCTCTCTTTGGTGTAGGCCATTTACATAGGAATAGGATTAAGAGAATTATATTAATATGCAAACGCTAGATTAGTGTATTGCCCATCCATCCAACCCGAACACTTGGCCCGCTGTCACTGCGGGGCGGTTGTGCTCAGCGAACAACCACTAGACATGTTCTCTAAGTTGTACATGTCTGGTGTGTTGCTCTATACTTCGATGGTGTACGAATAGGAGCAATCCGATGAAAATCATTTCGTTTACTGAAGCGAGAAATGGCCTCAAAACGGTATTAGATGGTGTGGTTGATGACGCTGATACCGCTATCATCACCCGACGTGATGCGGAAGACGCGGTGGTGATGTCGCTTGACTACTACAACAGCCTTATGGAAACTGTTCATCTGTTGCGCTCACCCGCCAATGCTGAGCACCTAAATCGGTCTATTACTCAGTACAAGATGGGGAAAGCGATGGAGCACGCGTTAGTCGATGACGATGAGTAGTCGCTTACTTTGCTGGACGGATGATGCGTGGCGTGACTACGTGTACTGGCAAAGCCAGGATAGAAAAACACTCAAGCGAATCAACAAGCTCATCCTCGATGTAAAACGAACGCCATTCGAGGGAATAGGTAAGCCCGAAGCACTAAAAGAAAACCTGACCGGCTTTTGGTCGCGGCGTATTGATGATACCAATCGGCTGGTTTACGCCGTGGATGATACGTCTATTACGATCTTATCTTGCCGATATCACTATTAATCAGCTAGCGCCTACGGTGCATAATGGCACAATGAAGGCGCGAGGCGTCATGCTCTCCACCCTCAATACAAAACCACTCCTTATAACGCCTCTGGATAAAATCACCGTCGCCACTGAATAATGGCGATGGGTGAGGTCAGTGCACTGACCGAAAAAGCTGCCAGCAGGGTTAAGCGTAGTAAGCACGTGTATAAATAGTTAACAAGGGGCGCGTAAAATGTTCAGTGTTGTAGGTCACGTTTGCGTTTAGCCCTGCTCGCCCTGTTGACAAAAATAGACATAATAAGCGCCGCAGTGGGATGAGCCCTGTAAAGTGTGAGTCAATAACGCATCTTAGTATGGAAATAAAAATGAGAAAGTCAGTGGTAATAAAGCAAACGCCAACCCATTTATGTGTGAATGATGATTGTTATTCAATGCGCAATATTGTTGACGCCAGCGTTGAAGAACTTACATGGAAAGATCACCTGCTGAGGATGTTAGGGTTAGGGATACTAACCGCGAGCATTTTATTTTTTATGTTAGTGGGTGAACTGCCCTACGCGGAGTATTTACCTGCCGTGGGGTTTGTTGCAGGCGCGTTGTTGGCTTTGCTGACCAGCGCAAAATACGTGCTTCGTATTGAGTATAACCATCAAGACGATACGGGCGTACAGTGGCTGGCTATCGCCAAAAGTGGAAAGAAAACGGATAAATTGCTTTTTGAGCAGCACGTCGCGCAATTAAAGCAGTTGTTGGTCTCGTAGCAACGCTATTGATAGGGCGGATATACAAAGGGCCTGAGATTTAACAGGCCCTTTGTGGTGATTAAACACGTTATTTTTTGATCGGACGCGGCCGGCCGCTTTCATCAATGGCAACATAGTTAAATACGGCATCGCTCACCTTGTAGCGTTCGCCGACACCGTCATGCTTAACCGGCTTTACCCATACTTCGAGCGCGACACTCATCGAGGTATTACCAATGCGACTGCATGTACCATAGCAGCAGACTACATCACCCACGCTAACGGGCGCTTTGAAGGTGATTTCGTTCACTGAAACAGTCACGACACGTCCGCCAGAGATTTCTTTGGCGAGGATCGCGCCGGCTAAATCGAGCTGAGACATGATCCAGCCGCCAAAGATATCGCCATTGGCGTTAGTATCGGCTGGCATCGCAAGTGTACGCAGCAACAGTTGGCCGCGTGGGCAGTTGTTTTTATTGTCAGACATGGCTCTCTTCACATCTTATTCAAAAGGGGCTGGCCCCTTTTTTCAGGATAAGATTAGAATTGTGACCTCTGACACAGCATTTGGGCAAGTTTTTATTGGTCCGAGTTGCTCTCTTTGGGCATATGGCGGTAGATGTAGATACCTGTCGCGATGAGATATAAGAACGTTAAGATCATGGTGCCAAACACTTTAAAGTTCACCCAAACATCAAGCGGCATGCTGTATGCGACGTAAATATTGACCCCGGCTAATACCGAGAAAAAACTCACCCACGCCCAGTTAATGGTGCGCCATACGCGATCGGGTAAGTCCAGTTCATTGCTGAGCATGTTTTTGATTAAGGGTTTACCCATCAGCTCAGAGGTTACCAAGCCCACCGCAAACAACACATAGACGATGGTCACTTTCCATTTAATGAAGTTGTCGTCATGGAAGAAGAGTGTCATTCCCCCAAACACCGCCACTAAAGCTGCAGTGACAACCTGCATTTTCTCCACTTTTCTATAAAGCGCCCACACTAAGGCGACTTGGATTAGGGTCGCGATGATCAATGCGCCTGTGGCGACATAAATATCGTAAAACTTATACAGCGCGAAGAAGATAATGAGTGGAATAAAATCAATCAGTTGTTTCATAAAACGACACGATGCCTTGTGGGCGGATTGAATAAATGTATTGGCAGTGTAACCAATTGCGGCGAGGGGAGGAAATACGAAATGGCTCGAAAAGGGGGAAGAGAAGATACCGCTCAGCACATAACACGTCATGTACTGAGCGGTGCGCGGTTAGATCCAGTCCCAACCGAAGACCAAGATCATTAAGATAGGGCAAATCACCCGCACATAACCCGGCCAGATCTTCCAAAACCAGGTTTCGCCAAGTTCAGGGCTACCTTGCACCAGCTCTTTCAAGATTTCGTTACGGTGCCACAACCAACCGGCGACCAAAGCAAATAGCAGGCCGAGAATAGGCTGTGCGTATTCGGTCGTCACGGTAACCACCAAGCCGAACAGATCGCCAAAGTTATACACAATGGTGGCAGAGGCTAGGGTGATCAAACCACCAATCCACCAAACGGCTTTCTCGCGAGACTGACGCAGTTCTTCGGTTGCACAAGCTACGGGCACTTCAAGCATTGAAATGGCCGATGTAAGAGCCGCAATGACCATCAGTAAGAAGAAAGCGAAGCCGATAAACAAGCCAGCACTGCCCATGGTATCGAACATGGCAGGCAAGACGCTGAACACCAGCGTATCGCTGCTGAGTAGATCCCCGCTTTCACTGTAAATCGCCACCCCGTTATGCTGAGCAACGAACATCGCTGGCATAATCAATAGTCCGGCAATAAAGGCGATACCGGTATCGAGCAGTGCCACTTGGGCGGCAGTTTTGGGAATACTGGCTGACTTTGATAAGTAAGAGCCATAGACCATCATTACGCACACACCGAGGGAGAGCGAGAAGAAAGCCTGCCCCATTGCACTTACCACCAGACTTGGCGAGAGATGAGAAGGATCGGGGATCAGGTACATTTTTAACCCCTCAATCGCGCCAGGTTGGAACAAGATGTACACCACCATCACTACGAAGAGTAAAAACAGTACTGGCATTAAGCGAGACGACCAACGCTCGATCCCGTTAGCAATGCCGTTACGAACCACCAAAATGGTCGGTACCATAAAGCACAGCATGAGGGCGAGGTTACGGGTTTCGCTGAATGACTCTAACCAGTTCGCCGCATTAACAAAACCCAGCGCGGTGAGCAGTGGTGACACCATAAAGCCGACCAGCCAACCGGCGACAATGGCATAGAAGCTAAGGATACCAGTTGCTCCGAGCATACCGACTAAGCCGAGCAAGCGACCCAACCACTTTTGTCCACCTGCCACTGAGGATAAAGACCGAACCGGGTTAGCATTGCCGTAGCGTCCAATAGTGAGTTCTGCTATTAAAAGGGGATACGCTAGGACAAAAACCATGATCAAATAAATGAACAGAAAAACAGCGCCGCCGTTTGAAGCTGTTTGAGTCGGGAACCCCCAAATATTGCCCAGCCCAATCGCTGAGCCGGCTGCCGCCAAGATAAACCCTAATCGGGATGAAAATTGTGCGCGTTGTGTGTTTGCCATATCTACTCGTCAGTTTATGCGACATACCCGTCTGACTCTACGCGAATGCGTCCAGCTGCTTGGGTATAGATGATTGATACTGCTCATAATGCCCATCGCTGATGCGTGAGCGACACCTTATGGTGTGTAAAGTTATAATTACAGAGTGAAGCTAGTGATTCGTTCCTCTAAGGCTCGTAAGTAAAACAGTTTATGCGTAAAATTTGAAGATCTTGCCGCATGTAATACCCCCAAACGAGCCAACTTCCCGATATTCTTTCCGCGTCTGCTTACTTATTCACCGATAGCGAGTGCGATTCACTGTCTATAGTCAGTACCACAGTGGCTTTCTCTGTCGCAATTATTGATTTAACACAATGTTAACAAGGTGATGGTGCGTCACGTATTTATGTGTCGGTTATTCATCTATGACATTTCTACTGTGGGCCACTTCACTTTTGGTGACTTGTGTTGTCATAAATCTAGACAAAACACTGCTTGCACCCAGTGGCAAGCTAGGCAGAATAGGGGAAGACCATGTGGTTGATAACCTGTCGATTCCAACAATAAGGTGTGCGCAAACAAGCATGGAAAAAGTCTACGAGATCCTGACTCTTATTTTGTTACTCGCGTATTGGCTAACGATCGCGGCGGTCACTATTCGTGTGGTCTTTAAGCGTCGTGCGCTCGGGGTGTCGATCGCATGGTTGATGATTATTTACATCCTGCCGATTGTCGGTGTCATCGCCTACCTGCTATTCGGCGAGCTCAATCTCGGGAAGACGCGTGCGGTACGTGCCAAAGCGATGTTTGAACCGTATCGGCAATGGTTGCTCAGCTTACAGGCGTGTCCGGCGCATCGTCCTCAGCACGTGCGCGAGCAATCTCATCATGTTAACCAATTATGCCAAGCGCGGATTGGTGTCCCTGAATTAACGGGCAACCAACTCCACTTGCAAACCGATCCGGCAGATATCCTCAAATCCATTGCCTTTGATATTCGTCACGCCACGCAAAGCGTAAACATGGTGTTTTATATTTGGCATCCTGGCGGCCATGCCGATGAGGTTGCCCAAGCAGCGTGTGATACCGCGAAGCGGGGCATTCCGGTTCGTATCATGCTCGATTCTGCGGGAAGTAAGACGTTTTTCCGCAGCAAATGGCCGAGTGTGATGCGAGAAGCGGGGATAGAGCTGATTGAAGCACTGGCCGTCAATCCGTTTCGGATGTTCTTCCGTCGCCTTGATATTCGCCAGCACCGTAAGGTGGTGATCATCGACAATCATCTGGCATACACGGGCTCGATGAACATGGTCGATCCGCGCTTTTTTAAGCAAAACGCGGGCGTGGGTCAATGGGTTGACGTGATGGTGCGTGTTACCGGCCCCACCGTTCCTGTGCTCAGCAGCATCTTTTCTTGGGATTGGGAAGTAGAAACGGGACTGCGAAATTTACCCGCACAACCCGAATGCTCACTTATTGAAGATCACCAACATGCCAATCACGCTGTGCAAGCCATTCCATCAGGACCGGGTTTGCCGGATGGTATGATCCAACAGGTGTTAACCTTGGCTATCCACCAAGCCCATGACAGCATTACCATTACCACGCCGTACTTGGTGCCGAGTGAAGGGCTACTGTTTAGCTTACAAACGGCAGCGCAACGAGGCGTGAAAGTGACAGTGATTGTGCCGGAAAAAAACGATTCCTTAATGGTTGAGTGGGCCAGTCGGTCCTTCTTTGCCGATTTAATGGCGTCAGGTATTGAGATCTACCGTTTTGGCGGTGGCTTACTGCACACCAAATCTGTGTTGGTTGATGAAAAGTACTGTTTGATTGGCACCGTAAACCTCGACATGCGCAGCTTATGGTTGAACTTTGAGTTAACGCTCACGGTCGACGATCCGGACTTTTGTGCCAGCGTGAACGCGCTACACCAGCGCTATCTCACTCAATCTTTGCGTGTGGAACCCAAAACGTGGCAACAACGACCGGTTTATCACAAGCCGATTGAACAGTTTTTCTATATGTTCAGTCCGTTGTTATGACCGGCGCGCGAACTTGATTGAACATGCATATAGTGGGGTTGGTTATGCTATACCGTATAGGGGGCGTTATCCTAATCGCTTGTCAGCATTAAGATTATTAAGTGCCTCACAATTGGTAACCATTTATTCCCTTATATCCTAAAAATCCGGCGCCTTTCGCTGCCGTTTGAGGACAGAGTTACTACACTTATTAATGCCCCATATCGAGTGACAGGAGGTAGACATGTCTATCCGTTCACGCAGTTATACATTGAACACCACGCCCGCGCGAAAGGCGCACGTGCGGGTTGTGCCAAATGGCAATGTGTTGATTCAGATTGCCAACGAGAAAAAACCGCACCTCGCGGAATTTGACGAGGTGAAGTTTGAGCGTAAGGGAAAAATCACCCAGCTGGTTGCAGAGCATGTCGAGCCGGGAAGACGAGAAAATTGGGCACTGCCAATGCATCATGATGATGCAAACGAGCTGGCGTCCTTGATTGATCAGGCTCAGGAAGAGCTTGAAATATTAATGCGCGATCTTAGCTAATCAGCGTTGTTTGCCTGTCGGTACACAGAGTATCGGCAGGCTTTTTTGTTTATGGCCTATTGCCCCGTCTGCTTTCTAGCCCCTGACTTTTTTTGTGCTGCGAGTTTATCTCAATTGTGAGATTTGTTAATAAATGCTGGCCCAAGCACTATAAATCGTTAACCCCTTTCAAGCACACTAGTCCCAACAGCGTCACATCTTTGACGTAATACAGACACGTGACTTACATTTGTGAGGCCAGCCTCAAGCCCCTTGCTGCTGACCGACAAGTCTCCGGTTGTCGTTGTGATGTAACTGGTGAAAAATGAAAGAAAAACCTCGCACAGCCTTTCTTGCAGCACCCATTGTATTGCTGCGTGGTTTCGTTCAAGCCCCCAATGTCGCGATGGTGGTGATTGGCGTTTTGATTACCTTCAGCGCCGTTGCCGCCTTGCGCGTGCCGATCAATCTCACCGTCAGTGTTACTCCAGAGCACAGTGTGCGATTCAATCGACAGGCGCTCGAGGCCTTACCTTCGGCACAAATCATCACTCAAACCCCATTTACCCAAGGTGAGCAACGTTTTGAGGGTGTGGCGCTATCAAGCGTTTTGGACGCTGCGGGAATGGGGGAATGTGCTGACTTAAAACTGAGCGCGATGAATCGATACCAAGCGATGCTCAGTGCAGACATGGTGGCACGTTATCAGCCAGTGATTGCGATGAAACGCAACGGGCAAGCGATGACACTCAGAACACTTGGTCCACTTTGGTTAGTGTTTCCTCTCGACCAATATCCGGCCATTCAGAATGACCGATTTTATTCGGCAATGGTGTGGCAGCTGACTGACATAGCGTGCCAGCCCTAAGGAGTGACGAATGATGAGAAATGCCCAACTGAAGGTGATGCCGATTAAACGCACTATTTTAGTGGTATGTATTGCGATTATGGCAATCGGTGTGGTGTTAACCACCAATAAGATCACCGCGTTATCAGAGCGCCTAACCAACGGCCAAAGCAAGCTTGTGTGGTATATGCTCAGCTTGTCCAAAGAGTACGATGCGCTGATTACCTTGCTGGAACGCTACCAAGGTGGAAAGAGCAGCTTTGATCAGTTGGCGATTCAGCACGAGATCTTATGGAGCCGCTTTCCGGTTGCGATCACGATGGCGAACCGTGGTGATGCGGAACAAGGGCATCCGACGGCGCTACTAAAAACCCTGTTCACTGATCTTAAAGCGTATGAAAGCCGCTTCTATGCCTTGCGCTTTTCTAGTCAGGGCATGAGCCAGCTGATTGCGCATTATCGCCAGCAGCGTCAATTACTCGATGGCTTTTTTCAGCAATCGTTAGCCATGCCGGGTCATGGTTATCGCGAGCATACGCGGTTACTTAACCAGCTCGGACAACTGACCACCGTGATGACGTTAGGGATGATAGCCGTGGGCGCGACAGTATTGATGCTGCTTGCATTGGATGCCAAACGCTATTATCGCTTAGCGCGCGAAGACCAACTGACAGGATTGCATAATCGCCATTGGCTGTTTGATACGTTAAACGGTCGCTATGTATTCAACACTCATAGTATGGCGATATTGGTAATTGACCTTGATGGCTTTAAGGCGATTAATGATAACTTTGGCCACGATGTGGGCGATCTTTTTCTGTCTGCGTTGGCAGAAAAGCTAGCGATGGCACTCCCGCCGCATGCGGTCATTGCGCGGTTAGGTGGTGACGAATTTGCAGTGGTGATGCCTTATCAGCGCGACGATGAGTCGAGAGTGCTTGCGCGTGTTCTTGTCGACGTGGCGCATCAACCGATCCCAATTGACACATACCTCTGCCAAGTGTCGGCCAGCGTGGGTATCGCGCATGGAAAGGACAAACTGAGCGGGGAGCGTTTACTGACTCATGCGGACACGGCAATGTACGCGGCAAAGCGGGCAGGGAAGAACCAATATCGCATGTATCATGACACTATGCAGCCTCCCAATGGAAAACGACACAGTCGTGAGGAACCGCGGTTTGATGAAGCCACACATCGGTTCAGTGGCCGTTCGCAAGGCGATGCTGAACAGACATCGCCCAACGCTTAGTATTATCAAACTCAGTATTATCAAGCTCAGTGTTATCCAGCTTGATATTATTGGCGTGCTGTCGCCGCTTTCATGGCTTTGACGAAGTCCGTTAATGCCGCCAGCATCGCGGGCACATCATGTTGATGTTGCTCGATGATTTTCACCACCGCCGAGCCAGAGATGGCGCCTGCCGCCCCGGCGCTGATCGCCGCTTTGACTTGCTCAGGGGTTGAGATGCCAAAGCCAAGCAGCGGGCGCGGTGCCTCATGATGATGTAAGGTGCCGAGCAGGTGTTCAACTGGTGCCCCTGCTTTAGCCTCTGCCCCTGTGACGCCGGCGCGCGATACCAAATAAGTATAGCCACGGCCCAGCTCCGCCACTTGGGCTAAGGTTGCATCGTCTGCGTTGGGTGGAGCAATAAAAATCGGGTCAATGCCCTGCGCCAAGGCTTGTTCACGAAATGGCGCAGATTCAGCAATCGGCACATCTGCCACCAGCACCGAATCGACGCCGACATCCGCACACCGGCGGTAAAAAGTGTCAATACCGCGGGCGTAGACTAAGTTGGCATACATCAGCAACCCAATCGGAATGGTTGGATGCTTGGCGCGAATGGCTGCCAACATGTCGAAACAGGTATCGGGTGTGGTGCCAGCGGCCCGCGCGCGTAAGGTTGCGTCTTGAATGGTGGGCCCATCAGCCAATGGGTCGGAAAACGGCATACCGAGTTCCAGTGCGTCGGCACCGCCTTCAACCAAGGCATCGACCACGGCGAGTGATTGTTCTGGGTTTGGATCCCCCAAGGTGACAAAAGGAACAAAGGCACCTTGCTGTTTGGCATCCAGGTTTGCGAACATCGCTTGATATCGAGTTGATGGTGCCGTCATTACAGCTCTCCTTTGCCTTCTAATATGTCATATACAGTGAAGATATCTTTATCACCACGTCCGGATAGGTTGACCACCAAAAGCTGCTCTTTTTCAGGATCAGCGGCAATCATTTTTTGCGCCTGAGCCAGTGCATGGGCAGATTCTAACGCGGGAATAATGCCTTCGTTGCGCGCAAGCGATTGAAACGCTTCTAAGGCCTCATCGTCAGTGACTGCCGGGTATTCGGCACGACCAATGGCGTTAAGGTGCGCATGCTGTGGCCCCACCGACGGGAAGTCCAATCCGGCTGATACAGAATACGACTCTTCGACTTGGCCATATTCATCTTGCATCAATGGGGATTTCATACCAAAGAAAATACCGGGCTTGCCATGCTTTAAGGGCGCGCCGTGTTGATCGGTATCGAGTCCTTTGCCCGCGGGCTCAACACCAATTAAACGCACATCTTTGTCATCGATAAAGTCAGCAAACATGCCAATCGCGTTTGAGCCGCCACCCACACAGGCGATTACCGCATCCGGCAAGCGACCTTCTACCTGCTGAATTTGCGCACGGGTTTCCTCACCAATAATGCGTTGAAACTCGCGCACAATGGTCGGGAAGGGGTGCGGGCCTGCCGCAGTGCCGAGCAAATAGTGGGCGGTATCATAGTTGGCTGACCAGTCGCGCATCGCTTCGTTACACGCATCTTTTAACGTCGCAGAGCCCGCATGCACTGGGATCACAGTGGCACCCATCAGCTTCATCCGAAACACATTAGGACTTTGACGCTCAACGTCTTTGGCCCCCATGTAGATGCGACACTTTAGCCCCAATAGCGCACACGCCAGTGCGGTCGCCACACCGTGTTGGCCGGCTCCGGTTTCGGCAATAATCTCTGATTTGCCCATACGCTGGGCAAGCATCGCTTGACCCAGTACTTGGTTGGTCTTGTGCGCCCCGCCGTGCAGCAAGTCCTCGCGCTTAAGATACAGCTTGGTGTTCGTCCCCTTGGTGAGGTTACGACAAAGCGTCAACGCGGTGGGTCGTCCGGCATACTCTTGCAGCAGGCGGATAAAATCGTCTTTAAAGTTCGGGTCGTCTTGGGCATCAATAAACGCCTGTTCGAGCTGATCAAGCGCAGGCACCAGAATTTGGGGCACGTACTGACCACCAAATTCGCCAAAATACGGGTTAAGCTTGCTCATAATTATCCTTTTACGTCTTTAACTGGGGCCGAGATACGTTGACTGTCTTGGCGACATCTATCCTCTCAGCTAAATTATCTCGGGAAATCAACCATCTCGGAAAATCAACTATCTCGAAAAATCAATAGCGGCGAAGGGCGCGGAACGCCGCGTTTAACTTGTTGGCATCTTTCACCCCGGGCGCATGCTCGACACCGGAGTTAAAATCCAGCCCAAGGCAGCCTTGTTCGGCCGCTTTGGCGGCATTCTCGGGGGTGAGCCCGCCGGCAATCATGACTTTGTCTTTGGCAGTTTTAGGGATCAGGTGCCAATCAAAGGTTTTACCCGTGCCGCCAGATTGTTGGCCGACTCGGCTGTCGATAAGGTGGCGGTCAGCATTCACGCCGTCTAGAGCCGGTGCGACATCAGAGACACCGTGCGCTTTCCAAATTTCACAGTTCTCAGGGAGCTTCTCACGCAATGCTTGTAGATACGCTGCGTCTTCATCCCCATGCAGTTGCACCGCGTGAAGGCTGAGCTGTTGTGCGTACTCAGCCACGGTGTCTAGCGCATGATTTTGGAACACGCCCACATAGCGAAGCGGCGCACCTTGCTGGACGCGCTCGGCTACGGCGGGTGTGACAGCACGCGGAGAGTGCTCAACAAAAATGAGTCCACCGTAGACAGCGCCAGCGTTGAAGGCTGCGAGGGCATCGTCGGCGGTGGTGAGCCCGCAGACTTTATTCTCTCCTAAGATCACTTTACGTAGTGCGAGGGTGAGATCGGGTTCTGCCATTAATGCACTGCCAATCAAAAAGCCATCCGCATGGCGGGCAAGATCGCGCACATGACGGTGGCTATGAATGCCACTTTCTGAAATCACGATCGCTTTTTCGCCCACTTGTGGTGCTAAGCGTTTGGTGCGATCGCGATCGATGCTTAAATCGCGCAAATTCCGGTTATTAATCCCAATCACCACCGCTCCTAGGGCATTGGCACGCGCGAGCTCGTCTTCGGTGCTCACTTCGGTAAGCACGCCCAGCTTTAGCGACTCGGCTAAATCGGCCAGCTCGCGATATTCGGCGTCGTCGAGTACCGACAGCATCAATAAGATTGCATCGGCTTGATAATGACGTGCGAGGTAAACCTGATACGGGTCGATAATAAAATCTTTACAAAGCACAGGCGCATCGACCTGTGCGCGCACGATCGGTAAGAAGTCAAAACTGCCCTGAAAGTGGTCCTCGTCCGTCAGGACTGAAATGGCCGCGGCAAAGGGTTGGTAAGCACGGGCGATACTGGCTGGATCGAAGTCTTCTCGGATCAACCCTTTTGAAGGTGAGGCTTTTTTGCACTCCAAGATAAACTGTGACCCCGGCGCGGCCAGTGCAGCACGAAAATCGCGATCACTGAGCGTCAGTTGGTCGATAAAGCTATCCAGCGGCTGAGCACTTTTGCGCGCGGCTACCCAGCGTTTTTTGTCATCGACAATGCGGCCTAAAATGGTGTCGTTGAGGGCTGAGGTGGTCATACTGCGCTCCTTTGTGCTAACGCTTGCATGATGGTGTAAGGTTTGCCCGACGCCATCACGTCCAAGGCCTGTTGTGTGTTTGCTTTCAAGTCTTCTTGTCCGAATAAGCGTAGCAATAGTGCCACATTGACAGCCACCGCCGCTTGCTGGGCGTCTGTGCCTTTACCTTGCAAAATCGCGCTGATCATCGCGCAGTTTTGCTCCGGTGTGCCCCCAGCAATACTGTCCAGCGGGTATTCGGATACACCAAAGTCGCTGGGGGTTAAGGTGTAATGCTCAATGTGGGTCGGGGTGATTTCTGCCACCGTTGTGGGGCCGTGGATAGCCACTTCATCCAGACCGTCTCCATGAACCACGGCTGCGCGCGTCATGTTGAGGTTTTGCATGGTTTGTGCAATCGGCGCAACTAGGGCTTGGTCGTACACGCCCATCAGCTCAATGCTAGGTTTCGCTGGGTTAATTAACGGCCCAAGCAGATTAAAGATGGTGCGTGTTTTCATTGCTTGGCGCACGGGCATCGCGTGTCGTACGCCGGTGTGGTATTGCGGGGCGAATAAAAAGCAAACGCCCAGATTATCCAAGGCCTCGCGGGCGTGATCGGCAGGCATCGCCAAATCAATGCCAAAGGCAGCGAGTAAATCCGATGAGCCCGATTTGCTCGACACCCCGCGGTTACCGTGTTTGGCCACTTTCACGCCACAGGCGGCGGCGACAAAGGCGGCCGTGGTTGAAATATTAATGGTGTTCGCGCCATCGCCTCCCGTGCCAACGATATCGGCAAACGGATAACTGGGGCGGGGGAAAGGTTCGGCGTTGTCAGTCAGTGCTTTTGCTGCCCCTGCGATTTCTTCAGGCGTTTCCCCTTTAATCTTTAATGCGGTTAATGCGGCCGCTAATCGCGCTGGCTCGAGCTCGCCCTGAATGATTGCACTAAACAGCTGCTCGCTTTGCGCTTGGCTGAGTGACTGTTGTTGGTAGAGCGTCTCTAGTAGTTGATCCATCACTGTACTTAACCTCGGTATTTGTCTGTTCGAGCTCCGTGCTTATCTGGCACGTGTTGTTGTAAGCGCTAATGTTGTTAGCGCTGATAATAGCCACTTGCCCAATCGATGGTGTGGGTGAGCAGGGCAGCACCTTGTGCGGTCAAAATAGATTCTGGGTGGAATTGATAACCGACCACGTAGTCGGTATTACTCACCACGGCCATCACTTTTTGCGCGTCACCATCCAAGGTCGTGGCGATGACATCCAAGCTTGCAGGTACCTCAGTCGCCACCAGCGAGTGGTAACGGGCCACGGTGAGTGGGGATGCCAATGGGCCAAATACCGCATGTTGCTGGTGGTGCATGGCTGAGGCTTTGCCGTGCATGATGGTGCCAGCTCCGGCGACTGTGCCGCCGTAGGCTTCGACGATCGCTTGCTGACCCAGGCAAATCCCCAGCATCGGCACTTGGCCGCGCAGCCTCTCAATCAACGCTGGCATACAGCCGGCATCAGCCGGTGCACCCGGGCCAGGGGAGAGCACCAGTAACGGCTGGGGCAGGGAGCGAATATGACGAACAATCGCCTCGGCCTCTAAATGATTGCGAAACACCGTGACTGGGTAACCAAGTGCGCGAAATTGATCCACCAAGTTGTAGGTAAAGGAGTCCATGTTATCGAGCAGCACGATGTCCATTTGCGGGGTACTCATGATTGGCCTCCTTGGTGGGCAGTTTGAATCGCATGGATCACCGCTTGAGCTTTGCCGCGGGTTTCGTCCGCTTCGGCTTGAGGGTCAGAATCAAACACCACGCCTGCACCGGCTTGCACGGTGGCAAGGCCGTTTTCAACGTAGGCAGAGCGGATCACAATGCAGGTATCCATTTCGCCTGATCCAGTAAAATAGCCCACGGCCCCGCCATAACTGCCACGACGGCACTGTTCAGTATCACGGATGAGCTGCATCGCGCGAAGCTTAGGCGCACCGGTGAGCGTACCCATATTCATACAGGCTTGGTACGCATGCAGCGCGTCTAGATCGGGTTTCAGCTGACCCACTACCCGAGAAACTAAATGCATCACGTGGCTATAGCGGTCGACTTTGAGCAAGTCGGCGACATGGCGGCTGCCGGGTGTGCTAATTCGCGCTACATCGTTGCGAGCCAAATCGACCAGCATCATGTGCTCGGCGTTTTCTTTTTCATCATTGCGCAGTTCAAGCTCGATGCGGCTATCCAAGTCGTAATCAATGTCGCCTTGGGCAGTTTTCCCGCGTCGGCGCGTACCCGCGATGGGATAAATCTCAACCTGATTAGTCGCTTGAGTATATTTAAGGGCGCTTTCTGGCGAGGCGCCAAACAAGCTAAATTGGCTATCACGCAGATAAAACATATACGGGCTAGGGTTGCCACGCTTCAACGCTCGATAAGCATTGAGCGGCGAGGGACATGCGAGGGTAAAGCGGCGCGATGGCACCACTTGAAACACATCACCGGCAATCACGTGCTTTTTCAGCGCGTCGACTTGCTGACAAAAGTCTGAATCAGAGACAGAAACCGCGACGCTGTGATCGGTGACCACGGGCGCTTCTGGAAGCGGCGCAGGCGATAAGCAGGCTTCTTTGATGCTTTGCAAACGACGCGATAAATCCACATAGTGGGCGCGGGCGTTATCACCGCCAAATAAGGTGCCTTGTAAGCGCGCTTGGCGGTGCTGGTGGTCAATCACCAGCAAGCTTTCTGCAACATAAAAAAGGTAGTCGGGGCAGTGCTCGGTGCCCTCCACCGCTGGCAGCGTTTCAGTGCTGGCCACCAAATCATAGGCAAAAAGGCCACCGATAAAGAGCGCGTCGTCAGGTTGGTTATTCAACGCGACACTTTGTTTGATAACACGCAGGGCATCAAACACCGACGCTTGGCGTAGACGGGCGTCTTCATCTAACAGCGCACCATTGTCGTTAGGATGGCGGAACGTCAACGTTAGGGCGGGGAAGTCTCCTTCGTTGGCCTGCGCTACCTCACAGGCGAGGGCTTTCAGCGCTGCGCTCTGGGCGATGCTCTCCAGCAAATGACTGCCATTATGAGTAAGCGCTTGTAAGGTGACGCGCTGCCCGCGGCATTCAATGCGCACGGCGGCATCGATCAGCATCAGGCTTTTAAGGTTGCGTTTGGAGTCAATCTCTGCCGACTCCAACAGCATGCTATAAGGCTTATCTTGGCACACGGCGGCATACAACTCGGTCGGGTCAGCTACATAAGGCACCGAGAGTTGGAGCGTATCAAGCTCGCCATGTTGGGGATCATGAGTGTTCACAGCTTTCTCCCTGCCGCTTGCACAAAGGGGGTGAGTTCTTGCATCAGCTGCGCGAACATATCGCCGGTTAAGGCTTGGTGACCGTCTGACAGTGCTTCGCTTGGGTTTAAGTGGCTCTCCACAATGATGCCATCCGCGCCCACGGCCGCCGCAGCGCGTGATAGTGGCGTCACTAGCTCTCGCACACCCGTCCCATGGCTTGGGTCGACCAACACTGGCAAATGGCTACGTTGCTTCATCAAGGCCACGGCATTCAAATCCAAGGTGTTACGTGTGGCGGTTTCGTAAGTGCGAATACCGCGTTCACATAAAATCACATTGGGGTTACCCGCATCGACAATATATTCCGCTGCCAGCAAACATTCTTCGATAGTGGCGGAAAGCCCACGTTTTAACAAGACAGGTTTGCCAGTTTCGCCTACCGCTTTGAGTAAGCCATAGTTTTGCATGTTACGTGCGCCAATTTGCAAGCAATCAATGTACTCGCACACCGCGTCGACTTGGCTAATTTCCATCACTTCTGACACGGTTGGCATGCCAGTCAGCTCACTGGCTTGTTTGAGTAGCTTTAGCCCCTCAACCCCCATGCCTTGGAAATCATAAGGGCTGGTGCGTGGTTTAAAGGCGCCGCCCCGTAATACACGTGCACCATGGGTTTTAACGCGCTCCGCCACGGATAGCAATTGAGACTCCGACTCCACCGAGCAGGGGCCTGCCATGACCACGAAGTGTTGACCGCCTACAGGTACATTGCCGATATGCACCACGCTGTCGTGCGGCTGCACATCACGGCTCACGCGTTTGTACTTGGTTAAAATTGGTTTGACTTCCTCAACCAGCGGGTTGGCCTCAAAATGACACTGTTGCAACACACGTTCATCACCCAGTGCGCCCAATACAATGCGTTCCACACCCGGCATATAAAGTGGTTTTAACCCGCATTGTTCGATTTGATTGAGGAGGACGTTGGCATCCTGCTCGGTGGCTTGGGGCTTAAGTACAATAATCATCAAATATCCTTTTAAACTATGGTTGCGGGTTACCGTGGTTGAATGCGTAGTGGCACGATAACGCGTGATGGCAAAACTGAGAGACAAAAACGCCCGCATCAGTGGCGGGCGTTGTGAATAAGGTAGCTGTTTATACAGCGCGTCACACCGCCCGTGAGGAGCCGTGCCACCAAATAAGCGCAACAGAGGTCATGGATGTCGCCAACACACTCACGGCCTGTTCGGCAGTGGGTGCAGTGTGAATCGAATGTGATCTAGACGCGGCGTTGAAATACATGCTGCGAGACTCCGTCGTGACTGTTACCCTTAGCGCCATATCGCTCCCCAAGACAGAGAAACGGTGCGCGTTAACTTGTGTACTAGTAAACTGATATTTTGCTTCTGTGTCAACGGGGAAATCGAAAAGAATGCAGAAAAAGTGCGGAGTAAGCACACGATAATAAACAACAAAGATATTCACCGTGCTCGCCGAGCGCTGATTAACTTGGCGCATTCGCATCGACTGAGCCCGCATGGCGCGTACTTAGCCTCAGGCTGATAAGACACAAACCGATAGTGCTAGGGCGCGAGCGCATTAAGGAAACCCGATACACCATGATCATTGACTTACATAGCCATACCACTGCCTCCGACGGCCGCCTATCACCAAAAGATTTGGTGCAGCGCGCGGTCGAGCGTCGCGTGGGCGTGTTGGCGATTACCGACCACGACACCACCGCCGGGCTGGTGGAGGCGCAAGCAGAAATCGACCATCAAAATTTGCCCCTTACGCTGGTCAACGGCATTGAAATTTCGACCTTGTGGCAGAACTTTGATATCCACATTGTGGGATTAAATGTCGATCCCCAGCACCCGGCATTAACCGCATTGATTGCTGAACAAGCTGAGCGACGCCAACAACGGGCTGAGCTGATTGCTGAGCGGTTAGAGCGCTCGCATTACACAGGGGCCCTTGCAGGTGCGCGTGAACTGGCTGGCGATGCGCCGCTCACCCGAGCGCATTTTGCGCGCTGGTTGGTCGAGCAAGGCCACGCGAAAACCATGCAAGCCTGTTTTAAGCGCTTTTTAACCCGAGGGAACACCGGTTATGCGCCGCCCAATTGGTGCTCGATTGCAGAAGCCGTTGAAGCGATCCATGAGGCTGGGGGACAAGCGGTGCTTGCTCATCCGGGTCGATACAAACTCAAAGCCAAGTGGCTGAAACGATTACTGGCTGCGTTTTCTGAAGCCAATGGCGATGCTATCGAAGTCGCTCTTCCTCAGCAGTCGCAACAAGAGCGTCGTTTGCTGGCCGATTACGCGCGAGATTATGGATTGTTGGCCTCGCTGGGATCGGATTTTCATTATCCCTCTCCGTGGACAGAGCTGGGCCGCAATTTATGGCTACCCAAAGACAGTCAGCCGGTTTGGCATGACTGGACATGGTTAGACGCGGCTGAACAAAAATGGCAATCAGTAAATCAACTAGATAGCGACAAGCCAGACGCGTTACAATAGACCTATAAGAAGGATTATCCGGCGCGCTAGCCACTAACGCTGGATCGCGGTTGAGCATCCTAGTGTGGCGGAGCTAAAGCAGGAGGAACCATGAGTCAGTTTTTTTACGTCCACCCAGAGAACCCGCAAGCGCGGCTGATTAATCAAGCGGTGGCGATTATCCGAAATGGTGGGGTGATTATTTATCCGACCGATTCGGGCTACGCATTAGGCTGCCAACTAGAAAATAAACAGGCGCTGGAACGCATTTGCCGGATTCGTGATCTCGACAAAGACCATAACTTTACGTTGCTATGTCGTGATTTATCCGAGTTATCGCTTTATGCTCGGGTGGACAATACCGCGTTTCGCTTGATTCGAAATAACACCCCCGGCGCTTACACCTTCATTTTGAAGGCGACGAAAGAAGTGCCGCGTCGATTAATGAACCCGAAGCGTAAGACCATTGGCATTCGCGTACCGGATAACCGTATCGCTTTGGATTTGCTGGAAGCGCTGGGCGAACCCTTGATGTCGACGTCATTGATTTTGCCGGGTAACGACTTTACCGAATCCGATCCCGAAGCGATTCGTGATCATCTCGAACACAGTGTGGATTTGATTATGCACGGTGGCGTATTGGGTGAGCACCCCACCACAGTGGTTGATTTTAGTGAAGGCAACCCAGAAATTCGCCGCCACGGCAGTGGTGATCCACAACCATTTGAATAAAAAATGAACCAAGTGTCACCATGAGCCGTAATTACTCATACAGTGCGATTGCATTGTGACAATGTGCTAGTTCTGATGTTGTGTCAGCGACATGTTGACCTTCCATTCCCGCCCAGCCGCCTTGCTGGGCGTTTTTTTGTCCTCTTTGAGCCTCTCCGCATTTGTTGTTTCGGCGAATAATGATTTGGTGAGATCGCTTGATAGAAGTGTGCAATAGGTTGCCTACCTACACACTAAAAGTGCCGTGATTGACTCATTATCAGAATATTGCCCAGCAAAGTAGGCATTCCACTCTATGCTTCCATCTTAACTCTCCTGTGTTCTCGCGGTAGAAGAATATGGTAGGAGAGAGGGGTGTGTTAGTGCTGCCTAAGCCAGAATGCCTATGTGGTTAACAGACTGTTTTTATTCCAGTTAGAGGGGAAAAATAATGACGGGTGTGAATACTATCGATACGGGAGATGCTGGTTTGCTAGCAGCCTACTTGAGTGCTGCAAACCGTGGGTTGATAACACAAAAGAACGCTAACTTGCTTCTCAGCCAGCAAAGCTTGGCAGGCTTTGAGCTGAGCTCAGACTTGGCAGTGAAATCTAGCGCGTTTCAAGAGGAGCTGAGGCAGCAAGCCAATCAATATCTACAGATCGTGCTACCTGCTGTTATCACTACCTTTTCCAACGGATCGAATTTCTCTGCGTTAGTCGCGGCTGCACAGCGTGCTCTGCCCAATAGCAACAGCGCATTACTTGCTCAAGCTGATCAGATTGTTCATACCCTAAGTGCTTTAACCACTCAGGCGCGCCTGTACGCCACGCATGCCGCAGGCTTATATGCTCAGGCCGGAGTGATGAATCAAGAGCTCTCCTATTCCAACAAGCAATATGACTTGGTTATCGCTCAGATAGAGCAGTCCGTCTCAGCTGACATTAAGCAGCAAACAGAAGCAATTGAAACGCTTAATCAAAAGATTGCGCAAAACATTCAAGGGATCGTTGACGGTGGCACCAAAGCGGGTGAGGGTGTAAATAAAATTGGTCAAACAATACTGGCCAGTATCGATGTGACAGATAAGAAACAAGATCAAGACAAGGAAAAAGATAAAAAAAACGAAGATGAAAATAAATCGAAAATCGACACGCAATATCTGATTGCAGGCTTGAATGGCATCTCTCAGGGAGCCAGTGAGTCCAGTCAATCAGTGAGAGAGCTTCGTACCAACAACGAAAAATTGGGTGTTTTGTACACACAGCTCGCAAAAAACAACAGCTTGCTGTCTGTCGTAAAGTCTATCCAAGCTCAGAACAACCTGTTTGTGGGGGCATTTTCCCGCACTTATCAGGCTTTGAGTGGGCTAGAAGAAAACTGGCAGAAAGTTGAAAAACAATTTTCGAGTAGCGCAGAAATTGTTGCAACGGCCACCAGTGAGCAACAGGTTCAAGTGATTCGTGAGTCTTTGGAAGTAGGCGTCGCGCAGTGGAACCTGCTTTCAGATCAAATGGACAGTATCAAAGCAATTTATGCCGGTATCCCCATGGTACACGGCATTACTCACCCGTAAAGAGGACGAAAAAATGACAGATACAGCAATTGGCGTTAATCAAGGAATGGCGCATCAAAGCTCACAAGCACTCCAAATTCAAAACTTCTGTAACAGTGTGCTGCAGCAGGTACCCGTTGATTTTTCTCAATTCCCAAATTTGAAGGACAATGAAACGCAAATTAACCATGGACTGGATACGGCAAAAAAACATGCTAACTCCTATCTATCAGATATTCAGCCACAAATCATTACCAATATTTCAAACATTTCCAATTATTATCAGCTACATAATGCCATTCCTGCGGTGCTTCCCAAGGGAGCAACAAAACAAGAGTGGCTGAAACAGTTACAAGCACTTCGAGATCAAGCTTTGGCCTATCAAGAAACGTCCAAAGGGACAAAGTTAATCATTGTTGATCTAAATAATAACTTGATCACGGACTCGAAGAATTTCCAAGCCATTGTGGTTGACCTCAATTCAAAAGTGCAAGGGGACAATGGTGTACTTAGCCAGTTGGACGGGGAAATTGATAAAATTAATGCCGCCATTGATGGTGCGATTGCGGGGATTGTCGCGGGTGGTTTATTGGTGATTGGCGGTGCGTTCGTCACGGCTATCGGGGCAGTGGCTGACTTTGTCACCGCAGGCACATCTACTCCAGTTGTCATCGGCGGTGTTGCCATGATGGTTGCTGGGACTGCTGGTATAACAGCTGGCTCGATTGTGTTGCATAACTCCCTAAACGCACGTCAGGATTTATACCAAAAGAAATCAAATCTGAAAGCTGAAGTTAACTTAGCTAGCCAAATTGGTAGTGGTTACCGAGGTTTACAAGTGCAGGCACAAAATTCGGTAAACGCGGCGACACAAATGGCTAATGCTTGGGACGCACTAACCTCGGACTTGGGTACCATGATTGCTGATCTGGACAAAGGCATTACCAGCACAGACTCACTGCGTGAGCTATGGCTGACGGCTGCCGATGGCACGGTTAAAACTGTGTTGACCGATGTGAATACGATCAAAGCACAAATGGCAGGTGTTAGCGAGCTTTCTGTCCCTAAAAATACCACTATTGCTGACTTTGTCGGTAACTTGGCGGCATAAATCATGGCAAAGCCGGGAAACCGGCTTTTCCCATCGAAAAGGAGACTCTCATGACAACGTCAACCAATGGTATTTTGTCTCAGGCGATTGCCAATATGCAGGCATCGGAGAAAATTATTCGTCAGTTTAGCGGGCTACCTAGTAATGCCATCGCTATTCAACAGAGTGTCGAGCACACAGTTACCAGTATCTTGCCTCAAATTCAGCAAATGCAAACGCAAGTGCTTTCGTTTGCTGAGTCACTTTCAGACAAGCTGCAAAAACAAATTGAATTAGTTGATACGGAGTCGGCGGCGGCACTTCAAGCCTTTGTCAATGACATTCAGCAACAGGCTAAACCGACGCAGCAGTTGGTTCAGGAGAGCTTGCAACAAACTCGCAATGCCAACGCCAGTATTACACAAAACATTCAGGCGCTGGAAAAAATCAGTGTGCAATTAAAAGCGAATATTGCCGGCTTGCAGTCTAATTTGCAGGGGGAGCAACAGGAGCTAGATGCTTTAAATAAGAAAAAATACTACCTTCTCGGACTGGGTGTTTTTGGCGCGCCGGGGCTGATTGCGTTAGGCGTATTAATATCTAAAGCGCAAGACAAGGTACATGGGCTTGAGTCGCAAATAAAAAGCTGTCAGACACAGATAAATCAACAGCAAGCGTTTTTGATGCAGACCCAGCATTTTAATCAAGACTTCAGCGACCTCACAGATAAAGTGAGTAAAGTGGGTAATGCGTTGAGTTTTGTCATTGGTGACGTAAACAATATTGCTGGAGACATCGAACACGATGGTATCACTGATCGCGGCCAAATTAAGTTGTATTTTACTGCGGCTTCTCAAGAGCTAAAAAGTCTCGTCAACGACGCTTCTTAATCAGGAGGAGACAAGCATGGCAAATTATATGGTACAAAGTATGAGTGCCGATAAAACCATACCCATTACTTACTACCGTAAACAGAGTCAACCGCATGTTAGCCACGAAGAGTCCGAAGCCTTTACTCGCGCCGCAATTGATAACTATGCGGAATTTAATCATTTAGATATCAATCAAGTCGTGGCGGGACATTATCGTAGCTCTCAAGGTGTCCCGACTAGCGGTAAGGTTTACGAAATATAAAGGGGCTTACGCTCTCGGCGTTTTTCAAGCCGGTCAGGTTGGTAGCGCTGCCTTGTGACCGGCTTTCTCGAGACCATTCACACTGTAGACCGGTGTTTGGTTACATATCAGGTTGTCTACGAGGCGTATTTAGTTGCTTGCGATACCATATCTTTTCTTCTCCTCATCGTTACTCTGCTTTATAATCTTTGCTGGTTACAAAAGTGGTTACTGACCTAGTTGAATACATGATCTACGCTAGGTGTTCCATACTCACTTTAAGTTGTAAGTGATTGTTTTGTAGGGCAAGAAAGTACGCTTTCCGACAGATAATAGTTTGACGCCTGTGAAGGCGACAGTAAGGTAAGACAAACATGAGCGAAAAATTGCAGAAGGTGCTAGCGCGTGCTGGCGTAGGTTCACGTCGTGAGATGGAAAGCTATATCCAATCAGGACGTGTGAGTGTGAATGGTGTGGTTGCCAAGCTTGGCGATCGTCTTGATGATCCGAGCGCGCTGGTGCGTGTAGACGGTCATCCTGTTCAACTAAGTGCGCCTTCTGAGTCTGTGTGTCGAGTCCTCGCATACAACAAACCGGAAGGCGAATTGTGTACGCGTAGCGATCCAGAAGGTCGTCGTACTGTCTTTGATCGTCTTCCCAAGCTAAGAGACGCCCGTTGGGTTGCTGTCGGTCGTCTGGATGCAAACACATCAGGCTTGTTGCTATTTACCACTGATGGTGAATTAGCAAACCGATTAATGCATCCAAGCCGCCAAGTGCAGCGTGAATACATGGTACGTGTATTCGGTGAGGTGAACGAAGACATGGTGCGTAATCTTGTCTCTGGTGTTGAGCTAGAAGACGGCGTAGCGCGTTTTGAGGACGTTGTTTACGCCGGCGGCGAAGGCATGAATCATACCTTCTATGTGGTGATCACCGAGGGACGCAACCGTGAGGTGCGCCGTTTGTGGGAAACCCAAGGGGTGACGGTGAGCCGTCTGAAGCGTGTTCGTTATGGCGATATCTATCTCGAGAAAGACTTGCCACGTGGTGGCTGGCGCGAGATGGAGCTGAAAGAAGTGAACTACTTGCGAGAAATGGTTGAAATGAAACCAGAATCGCAAACAGTGATCACCCCAGAGGATCAGAAGCGCAAAAAATCGCGCCAGAAGATTCGCCGTGCTGTTCGCCGCTATGAAGAACGTATTGATTCCGATAGCAAACCGAAAAAAGCGCGCCAAGCGCGTCGTGGTAACGCACCCGCTGGTGGGCCGAAAGGCAGTGGACCTAAGTCTAGACAAGGCAACCCTCGAGCAGGCGCGCCGCGTGGCAAAGGTAAACCGCGCACCCGGAAATGACGTTTTATAGAGCGGCATTTAAAAAAGTGTTACCTGAAGCCCGGCACCTGCCGGGTTTTTTATGCGCTATCTTTACCCTTCTTCAACCTGCATTGCCTCTCATTCTATTTTCATTCACATGATAACGATTCTTGTTTGTGATAATGTGCTACTTATCGTTTTATTAGTAAATGGATGTGATGAAAGCGGCCGAGCAGCACATCGCCACACGTTTTAACCGAATCGAACGTGTGTTGGCGTATATTCATGCCAACCTTGATCAACCCTTAAATGTGGCAGACCTAGCCGCGTTAAGTTGCTGGTCACGTTGGCAGTTGCAGCGAGTTTTTTCGGAACAAACTGGGGTCAATGTTGCGCACTACGTACGAGAGCTAAAACTCGGGCAAGCGGCGCAACAGCTTGTCATGGGTCAAAGCCGTGTCATTGATATTGCGTTGATGTATGGCTTTGGCTCCGAGGCGAGCTTCTCGCGTGCATTTAGGCAACATTTTGGTATGACCCCGCGTCACTATCGGCAGCGCGGCGTGATGGATGGTATTCGCACACCGATGCATATTGCTAGTCTGACAACCTCTCAACCATCTTGGCTGTCTGTGCATATTAAAACGCGAGAGCCAATGCACCTGGTAGGCCAGCTTGGCTATATTCGAGGATTATTTTCATCACAGCCCGACTTTACCCATGTCGTGCCTGAGCTTTGGCAACACGTCCATCAGTCATTATGGTACGCCGGTGAGTGTGAGAGTATTGGCGCGATTAACGTTACCCAAGCGGAGACACTGGGTGAGCCTTTACCCTATTTAGCCGGTCAAATCACAATGCATCCGCCTGAAGACAATGCGATTACTCACTGGATAATCCCTGCCACAACCTATGCGGTGATCACACATACTGGCCCGGTGAGTGCATTGCCGGAAACGCTTAAGGCTTTTATCTACCACTGGCTGCCTCAATCTGGCTACACATGTACCGACGGGGTTGAGTTAGAGGTTTATCCTCCACACTATCAGCCTGCCGATAAGCACGCTGTGATGCACTATTGGGTGCCGCTCGACACCACACACTTTGCACCAAATTGAACAGTTTTTATCAGTCCTGTCCTTACAATGCGAATGATTTCGTTTTCCATTTAAGTTGTTTGAGTTGTAAGAAGGACGTTTTAATGCAGGCACCAACATCTCGCGTATTCGCCAATGGTTGGCGACGCTCGCCGTTAGCACTTGTTATCATGGGGACACTTACCAGTGCATTGGCCCATGCTGAGAATGAACAGAGTGATATTGAAACCATTCAAGTGCTGGGCGATACCTACCGAAATACTGCCACTAAAACAGTACTGGCACCAGAAGAGACGCCTCAAGCGGTTACCGTCATCGACCGAGACACTATCGAGCAGCGCCAAGCCAGCTCATTAAGTGAAGTAGTGCGCTACACCCCCGGCGTTAATACGGAGTTGCGAGGTGGGGCAGTGACGCGCCTCGATTTGTTTAATATTCGGGGCTTTATTAACTATCAAAACTTCTTTGATGGTCTCGCAGTGCCTTACAACACGTGGAATTTGCAGCCGCAAATCGATCCGATTGCCATCGAACAAGTCGAAGTTTTTAAAGGGCCGACGTCGGTGTTATACGGGAATATTCCACCGGGTGGCATGGTGAATATGATCGCCAAAACGCCGCAACAGCAAGCTGCACATCGCGTGGCGGTGAGTACTGATTCGGACGCGTTGCGTGAAGTGTCGGTCGACAGTACGGGGGCAATATCAGATACCTCACTGGCTTATCGAATGGTGGCACTGGCTCGGCAAAAAGACGGTCAGGCGGGTGACTCGGAAGAAGAGCGGTATGTGGTTGCCCCATCGTTAGATTGGCGGGTGTCGCCAGATACCTTGGTGAACGTTAACCTTTATTACCAGGCGGATCCGGCGGCGGGGATTTATACTTCATTACCCGCTAAAGGCTCGGTATTGCACAGTGACAAAGGCCGCTTATCGAGCGACAGTTTCTCCGGTGATAATCATTGGAACACCTACGACCGAGAATTCTTGATGCTCGGATACAAGGTGCAGCATCAGCTTTCTGCCGATTGGTCAGTGCTTCACACAGCACGCTACACGGATGCAGATTTACTGCAAAAAAACATGTATCACCAGAAGAGCAGCGATGGTCAGCACTACCCGCGCAATGCCTATCTTACCGACGAATCTATGACGTCTTGGGTTGTCGATACCCAGCTATCAGGAGATTTACGTTGGGGGAAAGCGCAACATTACACCTTATTTGGGCTCGATTATCAGAATATGTCTTCTGATGTTAGCTATGACGACACGTTAGCGGGTGTTGTGCCGGATATTGATATTTTTCACCCCAATAACCATCAGGTTGACCCAAGCGCCCTGACCTTCGTTTATCAAGATCAGCACGATATCGAGGTGGCGCAGACAGGCATCTATGCTCAGGATCAAATCCTTTGGAAACAATGGGTTTTACTTGCCGGTGCGCGGTACGATGAATATGAGTTAAAAGACGATCAACGTACCCTGTATGCGGGGATACCCAGTGGTTCAGATAAAACAATTCGCCATTACAATTTAGCATTTCGTGCTGGGGCAATGTATCAATTTAACAACGGTATATCGCCTTATCTCAGCTATTCAGAAAGTTTTGAACCCACGGATATGGATAATCGCGGTAACGTATTTGACCCATCCACGGGGAAACAATGGGAAGCGGGGCTTAAATATCTTTCACTAGATGGCACGACGGGATTCAATTTGGCGCTGTTTGAGCTCAAAAAACAGGATGCCTTGGTCAATGATCCTGACGACTCCTATGCGAAAATTCAAACCGGTGAAATTCAGTCTCGTGGGATAGAAGTCTCCCTCGATCACGCGCTGAGTGTGGACACAGACGTGTCACTGACTTACGGCTACATGGATATGGAAATTACGGACGACCCTAATCTTGAGGGAAAAACGCCTGTTTGGGTGCCAGAGCAAACTGCCAGTGCCTGGTTGAATCATCAAGTCAGTGCGGGGACTCGAGTTAGTGTTGGTGCGCGTTATGTTGGTGAGTCACAGGGTAACGCCAACAATACCTTTACCGTGCCGGATTATACGGTGTTTGACACCGCGATTCGCTTTGACTTATCGCAGCTTTCCTCGTCGCTTTCGGGGGCAAATGTGTCGCTATCTGCAACGAACTTGTTCGATAAGACCACATATAGCTGTTTTGATGAGTTGAACTGTTGGTATGGCGATGAGCGAAATATCAAGGCCAAGCTCAGCGTCGATTTTTAACCAGTGAAGCACGAGAAGCGCCCCAGTCTTGGGGCGTTATCGATTAGCGTTTCGGTTGCGCATCAATACACTGACCGTGCTCGTTAATACCTTCTGGCGCCATCAGGTAAATATACAGCGGCATAATATCGAGTGGGGTTTTCAGTGTTTGTGGATCCTCGCCGGGGAACGCGCTGGCTCGCATGCTGGTGCGGGTGCCACCCGGGTTGATAGCATTAACACGGACCTTGGTGTCAGACATTTCATCCGCCAGTACTTGCATCATACCTTCGGTCGCAAACTTAGATATCGCATAACTGCCCCAATAAGCACGACCTTGGTGGCCTACCGTTGATGTGGTAAATACAATGCGCGCGTCATCCGACTTTTTCAGCAACGGGAGTAGGGCTTGTGTCATTAGCATGGTCGCTTTGACGTTCACCTGCATGACATCATCGTGCGACTTCTCATCAATTTGGTCGAAAGGGCTGAGTACGCCAAGTAGCCCCGCGTTATGCAATACGCCATCTAAGCGGCCAAACTGTTGCTCGATGGTATCGGCCATATCCATGTAATGCTGACGCGTAGCGCCGAGCATATCCAATGGGATAATGGCTGGCTGTGGCGCGCCCATCGCATCAATTTCGTCGTATACGGCTTCAAGCTTTTTCACAGTACGGCCCAGCAAAATAACCGTTGCGCCTTTTTCGGCGTAACTTAATGCGGCTTGACGGCCAATACCTGCGCCTGCACCGGTCACTAAAATGACGCGACCTGCTAGGGCATTTGAGGTAACTTGATATTCCACGATACAAATCCTTATTTATTGTTAAACGTAGATTATTGTAAGGTTGCGGGTGATGTGTGACAACCAAGCGCGTGATGCGCTGTATTAAGGCATTGCCACCAAAGCGAGACAAAGAGGATACAACATTGGAATTTATTGCGGATTATGGGCTGTTTTTGGCCAAAGTCATCACCTTTTTAGTGGCTGCAGTGGTACTGGTTGCCCTGGTTCGTGCCGCGAACGACAAAGGCGGACAAAAGGGGAGCCTGAAGATCACCGATCTGACTGAGAGCTTTAAGCATCATCGTGAAGCACTGGAACACCACCTTTACAATGAGGCTGAGCTAAAGGCGCGTGATAAGGCAGAGAAAAAAGCCAAGAAGGCGGAAAAGAAAGCCCAAAAAGCCGCGGCGAAGAAAGACAGCGAGCACAACTCGTCACGAGAGCCGCGATTGTTTGTACTGACCTTTAAGGGCAGTATCGATGCCCGTGAAGTGGAAGGGTTACGCGAAGAAATTTCTGCCATTCTCGCGGTGGCGACATCTGACGATGAAGTGTTGGTGCGTCTAGAAAGTGGCGGGGGCATGGTGCATGGCTATGGTCTTGCCGCTTCGCAGTTAGCAAGAATTCGGAAAGCGGGCGTGCGTTTGACCATTTCGGTCGATAAAGTCGCCGCCAGCGGTGGCTATATGATGGCGTGTGTGGCGGATAAAATCATTGCAGCACCGTTTGCCATCATCGGGTCAATTGGTGTGATTGCGCAATTACCAAACTTTAATAAGTTACTGAAGAAGAACGATATCGAGTTTGAGCAACTGACCGCCGGTGAATTTAAGCGCACCCTGACGATGTTTGGTGAAAATACGGATAAAGCACGTGAAAAATTCCAAACCGAGTTAGAAGAAACCCACGACCTGTTCAAAGGGTTTATCACTGAGCATCGTCCGACATTAAATGTGGATACCGTGGCAACGGGTGAGCATTGGTTCGGTAATCAAGCCATTGATTTGGGTCTTATCGATGCGGTGAGTACCAGCGATGAATATTTATTTGAGGCGGCAAACAGCGAGCGTCATGTCCTTGCGGTGAGCTATCATCAGCGTAAAAACATCGCAGAAAAGCTTGCAGGCGCCTCAGCAGAGGTTGCTGATCGCGTGTTACTTAAATGGATCAGCCGCGGCCAGCGTCCCTTGATTTAACGCTTGTTTGGCATCACATCATCACGTTTCACCGTGATGGTGTGGTTTCAACCGTGGAGTGAGCAAAATATTGGCTATGATTGGAGTCAAAACACACAAATATTGTGAGCCAAGCCAAAAATTATCGTTTCTGTTTGGCTATTTATCGGGTCGCAATGGTAATGATTAGCGCGTTTTTTCCCGAATCTGTCTTTAAAAGATGGACCACAATAAATGATCACAATTAACTAACAATTGTGGAAGGGACAAGCAATCAGCGTGTTTTACTGCGAATTTAGTTGATATTCGGTCAGACTCGCTCAATATTGTAAAACAGAAAGCGTCTTACTCACTATCATGAGTTTGCAACGCAACGAATTATCGACAGTTTTTAGCGCAAAGGGCGTACATTAGGTCATTATGGGCAAATCTCTCGTCATCGTGGAGTCCCCAGCAAAGGCGAAAACGATCAACAAATACCTCGGCAAAGACTTCATCGTGAAGTCGAGTGTCGGGCATGTTCGTGACCTGCCAACTGGTTCGACGCAGGGCGGCAAAAAAGCCGCTCCAGTGTCAACGAAAGGGCTCAGCGCCGAAGAAAAAGCGCGAATCAAGAAAGAAAAAGAAAAGAAGGCGCTTATCAACAAGATGGGCGTCGATCCTTACAATGGTTGGCAAGCGAAATACCAAGTCCTGCCGGGTAAGGAGAAAGTGGTTGCCGAACTCAAGCAGCTAGCGGAAAAAGCGGATCACGTTTATCTCGCAACGGATTTGGACCGCGAAGGGGAAGCCATTGCTTGGCACCTGCGGGAACTGATCGGTGGCGACCATGATCGCTTCAAACGCGTGGTGTTTAACGAAATCACCAAAAATGCGATTACACAAGCCTTTGAAACACCGGGCGATATCAATATTGATGGCGTCAATGCGCAGCAAGCCCGCCGTTTCCTCGACCGTGTCGTCGGGTTTATGGTCTCGCCGTTGCTGTGGAAAAAAGTTGCGCGTGGCCTATCGGCGGGTCGTGTTCAGTCGGTGGCGGTAAAACTGCTGGTTGAACGCGAGCATGAGATTAAAGCCTTTATTCCAGAGGAATTCTGGGATGTGCATGCGGATACCCTAACGCCGAACGCACAGGCACTTCGCTTGCTGGTGGCACAACAAAACGGCAAGGCGTTCAAGCCGAAGAACAAAGATCAGGCCATGGCAGCGGTGTCGGCGCTTGAGCATGCAAGCTTTGTGGTACGCGATCGCGAAGATCGTCCGTCAACCAGCAAGCCGTCTGCGCCTTATATCACCTCGACATTGCAGCAGGCGGCCAGTACTCGCTTGGGCTTTGGGGTGAAAAAGACCATGATGCTGGCTCAGCGTTTGTATGAAGCCGGTTACATTACCTACATGCGTACCGACTCGACCAACCTCAGCAAAGAAGCGGTCGAAGCGGCCCGTGGCCATATTGCGAGTGAATATGGCGAGCAATATTTGCCAGAGTCTGCGAATGTGTATGGTGCGAAGGCGAATGCACAGGAAGCGCACGAAGCGATTCGTCCCTCTGACGTGGGTGTGAGTGCGAGTGATCTGCAAGGCATGGACCCAGACGCCCATCGTCTGTATGACTTGATTTGGCGCCAGTTTGTTGCCTGTCAAATGATGCCGGCGAAGTATGATTCAACCACACTGACCGTCGCAGCCGGTGATTTCTCGCTGAAAGCGAAGGGACGCACGCTGCGCTTTGATGGTTGGACACGCGTTCAACGCCCATCGGGTAAGAACGAGGATCAAACCTTACCGGCTGTCGATGTGGGTGAAACCCTCAAGTTAGAGCAGCTTGATCCTAAGCAGCACTTTACCAAGCCACCGGCACGTTTTACTGAGGCCGCCCTGGTAAAAGAGCTTGAAAAGAGAGGGATCGGTCGACCATCGACCTATGCGTCTATCATTTCCACCATTCAAGACCGCGGGTATGTGCGGGTTGAAAACCGTCGCTTTTACGCTGAGAAGATGGGCGAAATTGTGACCGATCGACTCAACCATAGCTTTGCTGATCTGATGGATTATGATTTTACCGCGCGGATGGAAGCGTCGTTAGACAAAATTGCCGTCGGTGATATCGATTGGAAGGCGGTGCTCGATAACTTTTTTGCCGACTTTACGTCGGAGCTGGAAACCGCAGAGCAAGACGAAGACGACGGTGGGATGAAGCCCAACTACATGGTGATGACAGATATCGACTGTCCAACCTGTGGCCGTAAAATGGGTATTCGTACCGCGTCGACAGGGGTATTCCTTGGTTGTTCAGGCTACGCGTTACCACCGAAAGAGCGTTGTAAAACCACCATCAACCTGATGGATGAAGATGGTATTGTCAACGTGCTTGAGGAAGACGTTGAAACGGCCGATCTTCGAGCGATGAAGCGTTGTCCGATTTGCGAAACCGCCATGGATTCTTACCTAATCGACCAGCACCGAAAACTGCACGTTTGTGGTAATAACCCAAGCTGTGAAGGTTATGTGGTCGAGAAAGGTGAATTCAAGCCAAAAGGCTACGATGGCCCGGTCGTTGAGTGCGACAAGTGTGGTAGCGATATGGTGCTGAAAAATGGCCGCTTCGGTAAATACATGGGTTGTACCAACGAGGAATGTAAGAACACGCGTAAGATCCTCAAAAATGGTGAGATTGCTCCACCAAAAGAAGATCCTGTGCATTTCCCCGAGTTACCGTGTGAAAACTCGGATGCGTATTTCGTGTTGCGTGATGGTGCATCGGGCCTATTTATGGCCGCGAGTAATTTTCCGAAATCTCGTGAAACGCGCGCACCTTTGGTTGAAGAGCTTCACCGCTTTAAAGACCGTATTTCTGATAAGTTCAAATACTTAGCAGATGCGCCGCAGGAAGATCCGGACGGACGTCCGACAGTGGTTCGCTTTGCGCGCAAAACAAAAGAAAACTATGTGCGCAGTGAAGAAGACGGAAAACCGACAGGTTGGTCAGCGTTCTTTGTTGATGGTCAGTGGGAAGTCACCGACAAACGTAAGAAAAAAACCAAGGCTGACTAAGCCACAGCGCTTGTGATTCAAACCCGCCAGTACGGCGGGTTTTTTCGTTGTAGGCATGAGTGAACCTTTGCTTGATCCGTCCCAATATCTTGTCGATACCAATTGCTAAAATGCCGCCTTTCATTTCTTCTCTGAGGCCATATGGAGCTTCATCAATTAGTCAATACACTGGGCCAAGACTTAAAATATCGTTATGGCGAACGTGTTCATAAGCTCACATTGCATGGCGGTTTTAGCTGTCCCAATCGTGATGGCACACTTGGGCGAGGCGGGTGCACATTTTGCAATGTGGCTTCGTTTGCCGATGAGCAGGCTCAGCATGGCTCGGTAAGCCAGCAATTGCAGCAACGGGCTAAAGAAGTTGATCGCGCTCGACGCTACCTTGCCTATTTTCAGGCCTATACCAGTACTTACGACGAAGTCACACGCTTAAAAGCCTTGTACGAGCAAGCACTCGCGCGGGAAAATATGGTGGGGCTTTGTGTCGGTACACGCCCTGATTGTGTGCCACAGGCCGTATTGGCGTTGTTGGCAGACTATCACCAACAAGGGTTTGAGGTTTGGTTAGAGCTTGGCTTACAAACCGCTCACGATAAAACCCTAAAGCGCATTAATCGCGGCCATGATGTTGCCGTCTATGAAGCTGTTACCCAGCAGGCGCGTGCGTTGGGGATAAAAGTCTGTACCCATTTGATCGTGGGTTTGCCAGGCGAAGACTTGGCGGCACACCAGCAAACCATTGATCGGGTCGTGGGTGTCGGGACGGATGGGATCAAGCTCCACCCATTGCATATTGTTGAAGGCAGTACCATGGCGAAGGCGTGGCGAGCAGGGCGTCAGTTTGCGATGTCTTTAGACGACTATGTACGCAGCGCGACCATGATGATCCAGCGAACTCCGCCAGAGGTGGTATATCATCGTGTGTCTGCCAGTGCCCGTCCACCCACATTGTTGGCCCCTTTATGGTGCGAGAACCGCTGGCTCGCGATGACGGCAATCGCGAACCAGCTGGACAGATCAGGCGCGCAAGGCGCAGCACTCGGCCGGCCATTTATGCCTCGCTAGCGTGATGACGCTTGGGGAGCAAACGCGTCGCGAGACGGCGAAAAAGGTGGCCAATGTCTTGTAAAATAAGATACAAGCATGGGACCAAGAATAGCGTCAGTAGGGTCGCAAACATCACTGCAAAACCGAGCGCGACCGCCATGGGGATCACGAACCGTGCCTGCAGGCTGGTTTCAAACATGATGGGGAGTACTCCTGCAAAGGTGGTGATAGAGGTGAGCGTAATGGCACGAAAACGCGCACAACCGGCTTCTATTACCGCTTGTTTTATCTCAACTCCCGCTTCTCGAGCACGATTGATGTAATCCGTCATCACCAAGGAGTCATTCACCACCACACCTGCAGCTGCGATCAGACCAAATGTCGACATCAAGCTCAGATCGATATCAAACCAATAGTGCCCCCATATGGCGCCGGTTAAGCTAAAGGGGATCACGGACATAATGATCAACGGCTGCGTGTAGCTTTTTAGCGGCACCGCGAGCAGGGCATACACCACTATCATCCCCGCAATAAAGAACAAGATCTGCTCGTTTTGCTGGGCTTGCTGCTCTTCTATTGAGCCGCTTAGCTCGGTGGTGACATCGGGATAACGCGCTAGAATATCGGGAATAATGTCTTGATCGATGGTGTCGATAATCGCGCCAGGCTCCACTTGCTCTTCGTCGATCGCGCCATACACATACACGGTACGGAATCCTGCCTCTCGTCGTAAACTGTTCACGCCCGGCTGTTGTTTTAGCGCCACCACATCCCCTAGCATCACTTGTTGGCCTGATGGCGTGGTAATGATGGCATAACGCAGTGATGAGAAGGCTTCACGGGTGAGTTTGGGGTAACGTACCATCACTTTCACCTCTTCGCCGTCGCGGATCATCCGTTGCGCTTCGCCGCCATAGAAGCTTCCTCCCACCTGCGTGGCAATGGTGGTCAGATCGAGCCCGAGATCATAAGCGACGGGTGTCAGTGAGATGAGCACCTCTTGACTCCCTGAGTCAATTGACGAGGAGATATCGTAAAGGCCCGGCTGCTGATTAAGTCGAGACATCAGTGCACGCCCCGCTTGATTCAAGGTAGTGATATCGGGTCCGAACAAGAGGTAGCCAAACTCGTCGCCGTCTTCACCGCCATTAACATCATCCTGAATCGTGAGTGTTTTCACGCCGGGAATATCTGGCATTGCTTCGCGCCAACGACGAGACAGCTCAAAGGTGGTGAAAGGACGAACGTCGTCATCGACCAAGGGGATCACCAACTCGCCAGATGTGCGTCCATCGTTAAATACGAGGGTATCTTTAATGATGTGTTGCCCAGTTTCTAACGCGATTTGGTCATCAACGCGATATACCATGCTCTCGATAGTTTTGAGGACGTCAATGGTTTGTTCACTGGACGCATTGTTATTCATGGTCAGATTGATGCTGGGAAAGTCATGCGGGACTTTAGGTGTTGGCACCATACGCACATGGTTCGCAGTAACCAGACCAATCGCAATCGCCAGCAGGGTGATAAAGGAGGCAAGCACCGACCAGCGCCAATGCACGCAGAATGTGACTGCTCGTTGGTACGGACCACGGATAAAACGTTGGAACTGTTGATTGAATCGCTCCCTTATACTGTGGTGCTTGGGGGGCGTAAAATGGGTGTGTGCAAGGTGAGCCGGTAAAATCAGCTTAGATTCAATTAAGCTAAACACCAGACACAACATAACGATCGATGCGATACCGAAGAAGAAGGCGCGCTCTGGGCCGCTGGACATGATAAAGGGGGCGAACACCGCAATGGTGGTGAGTACGCCGAATGTGGCGGGTATCGCGACGCGTTGTGCCCCTTTAACCACGTTATCCACGCCACCGCCGACTTTTTCAACTTGGGTGTAGACACTTTCACCGATCACGATGGCATCGTCGACAACAATCCCCAACACCATAATAAATGCGAAAAGCGAGACAATATTGATGCTCACGCCAATCAATGGCATTAACATCACGGCACCTAAAAAGCACACTGGTAGGCCAATCATTACCCACATCGCGAGCTTGAAACGCAAGAAAACGGTAAGCAACAGCGCAACCAATACCGCCCCTTGGAGCAGGTTTTTAAGCATCATATCGAGGCGAGCGTTTAGGTAGTAGGTCATATCAACGACCGACTTTAGCTTTAACCCTGGCGGTAAGGTCTGGTTTTTGGCGTCAATGTACTGGTTCACCGCATCGGCGACCGTCACCATATTTTCGGACGCTGTCGCTTGTACATTTAAGAAAATGGCATTTTGCCCTGAGTATTTAAAATACAGCTCGCCTTCGGTGAAGCCGTCTTTGATAGTGGCAATATCTTGAAGCAGCAAACGGCTGCCATTGGGGCCAATTTTGATCGGAATCGAGCGGAATTCGTCGCCACGATAACGTTGGTTCTCAACCCGAATGGAGATCATGCCATTGTTTGTGCGCACTTCACCCGCAGAGAAGTTCGCAGAATAACGGGCGATAGCATCACTGACCTGATTCAAGGTCAGATTGTATTTCTGCAGTACCTGTGGAGGGACTTCAATCGCAATTTCATAGGTAGGAGCGCTGAGTTCAACCAGTGTTACGTCTTCAAGTTGGAGCAATTCATCTTCAATTTTCTGCGCCACAGGCTTAAGCTCGGTGAGCGGTTTATCGCCTACCACCGCCATGCTTATCACGGTTTGTCGAAACTCAACTTGCGCGACAGTCAGTGGTTCCATATTGCCGGGTAAGTTAGATAGGGCATCGACTTTTTGTTTGACTCTATCAAGGACAAGGTTGAGATCTTCGCCGACATCGACTTCAATCGCGACGCGGCCATAGCCTCGTCTTGCCGTAGAAACCACCGACTCAATGCCGCTGACATCTTTGATGGCTTCCTCCACTTTGACCAAGATACTCTCTTCGACTTCTTGTGGTGAGGCGCCAGGGTAGTCGGCGGTGATATGGATATAATTGATTTCAATGTTGGGGAACATCTGACGCTGGATAAAAAAGTAGCTAGCGACCCCCATCACAATAATAAAAATCATGATCAGGTTAGCGGCGACCGGGTTATGGGCAAAGTAGGCGATCAGGCCACGTGATTGTGTCGAATCACTCATCATTGGCCTCCGCTACCTGAGAGGCGAGGCGCACCGTCATTCCCTTTTCTGGAAATTCCGGTAAGGTGACGACCAACCTGTCGTTTGGCTCTAGACCTTGGTCGGCAAACATAAATTCGCCTTCCGTACGGACGACTCGTATCGTCCGTGGCATCAGCTCGTTGTTATCGTTTACCACCCAAACTTGTCGATTCTGAATTAACTCCTGAGGCAATTTAAAAACGTTACTCAGTGTGGTGCCTGTAAACGTGACTTCGACATAGCTACCGAACGGAAGAGGCATTGCGTCGCTATTGATGCCATAAGGGTCATCAAGCCTTACGACCACTTGCATCATTCGGGTGCGTTTTTCAACCACCCCTAAATCTCTAACGACCTTTCCTTGCCGAGAAACGGGTTGCGCACTGTTACGTGTAATAGTGGCCCCGATACCAGCCAACTGCGTCGGCAGAAAAGCACTATCAAAGCCGGGAATGGGGAGATGAATCTCCGCTGATTCAATATTGTTGAGTGTCGCGACAGGCGTGCCGATGTTGATGTATTGGCCAACCCCGATTTCGCGAGACACCACTAAGGCATCATAAGGTGCTGTCACCTGACAGTTAGCAAGATCGCGCTGTGCGCGTTTGAGCGCAGCCTGTGCGGATTTGACGCGCGCCTGTGCACTGAGAACTTGAGGCTTTCTCAAGTACAAATCTGTCACTTGTGAGGCGGGGAGTGTCTTCGCTTGTCGCTGAGCGACAGCGGCTTGCGCTTGTTCTTCAATCAGCGCGGCTTTGGCGCTGGCGAGATCCGCTTCAGCGCTTAGCACAGCAGCCTCATAATTATCCGGTTCGATGGCAAAAAGGATTTCTCCACGTTTCACAATACCGCCAGCGACAAAGTTTGGATGCCAACTGACCACTTCACCTGAGACCTGAGCCGCGACTTGAGTGGTCTCAACCGGCATTACTTCACCGTGTGCTCTGAGTACAACTTGGTGTTGCATCGGAGAAATGACTTGGGTTTCTACCACTGGCGCGGCTTGTGAAACAACGTCTGCCTCAGTTTGAGGTTCAGTCGCAGCGATTGCCGTATAGGCGAGGTAGCCAAGGGCAAGAATAAGTGGTGGCGCAACCCAACGAAGTCCTTTCATTTACAGTGGATCCCTTTTTAGCTGGTTGACGTTACATGCGACGTGTCTGATTTCTCTGTTAAGTATTGACCAACTTATCACGCAACACCGCTTGACGGACTACGTTCGCCATGAACCTTTGATGATGGTCTTGTTTTTTATGGTTTAATTCGTTTTGCCTGTCATCCGTAATGTGTTCATGCCCATCGCCATGTTTAGCGATACGTCTCAATTAAGCGGACGATCCTTATTATCGTCTGTTGCACATGGTTGGACGGTTTTGATTAGCTGTACTTATTTTTCGTTTTAAAATTTCATGTTTCATCAATTAGTGCGGGTGATCACGGCTAAAAATCGTTATTAAATAATTTATGTTGTAAATTAACAGAGTTTTAGATCGTTTTAATAAGTCATTTATTTGTAACGTTAAACAAGTTGTGAGGTTTTACGTCAGTTTTTACTGGGTTTTTTGTCAGTTAAGCGGTGAGACGTTGAAGGCTATGCATTAAAAGCCTGAGGTTATGATGACAAGCTCTCAGGAGCGTGAACCCTATGTCATGTTGGCCGTCAATTTATTTTTTGTTCTCTAAATCAGTTATTTATATTCTTGTCAGTGGTTTCATTGAAAGTAAGATCTATGTCATGAAACTGTCAGAATCTTGCCCTCTATCATATTATTCGCACCAAAAAATAAGATTATGTTGATGTTTTTCTCTGCGTATTTAGTCTGGAGATGTGGTTACACGAAATGTGTAAGCAGCGGGGTGAAAACGCGGGCGACAAGCTCGGTTTTCAAATCGGTTTTGAACTCTAAAACACTAAATAACGCACAGAGACAAAACCAAAAATCTTGGAGGCAGCAGGAGTTTTCCATGAATAAGATTTTTAAGCGTTCGCTTATCAGTGCAGTGGTTGCATTAGGATCAACTGGCGCAATGGCCGCCGATAATGAAGGTGTGGTTGGAGTATTAACCGACTATAACGTTGACCTTTATGGCGTTGCCGCTATTTCTGCCTTTTATCAGGAAGATAGTAACGGCTATGACTATGAAAACGAATCTCGCGTCGGGGTTCGCGCAGGCAAAGCGTTTAATGATGATATTTATATCTTCATGCAAATTGAGTCAGGCTATGTTGGCGAAGATGGCACGGGTGCAACACTGGGTAATCGTGATACCTTTATTGGCATGAAAGGTGATTGGGGCCAAGTGCGTTTTGGTCGTATGTTGACGCCTTTGTATGAAGTGGTTGACTGGCCTTACTCGAATCCAGGTCTAGGTCGTGTCTTTGACTGGGGTGCAGACACCAAGTCTCATTATGATCGTAAGGGCGATATTGCCCGTTATGACTCGCCAGACTTTGATGGCTTTAGTTTCGACGTTTCGGTTGGACGCGGTGATAAAGATCGCAAAGGGTCAAACCACTTTGGCGCAGCGCTTCACTATACATTGGCCGATGCATTTACGGTCCATGGTGGCTATGAGTATAACTCTAACTACTCTGGTGACATCGACACGCAAGCATACTTAGCTGGCGTTGAGATCCCACTACCGGGCGGTTTCAAGGTGTCTGCCGCGTATAAATACAATGATGGTGTTTATGATACTGCGGGCGCAAATAAAGGTACAGAAGCAGAGCAAGATCAAATATCAGTGGTTGGTGAATACTGGAACGGTCCTTGGGGATATCGTTTAGGATACGCCGCGAACGGTGACTCTGATCTTGATAATAACGCCAATGTTGATGACAGTGAATCAGTTATCGCGGGTCAGCTGATGTACTCGAAAAATGGTTTCCTACCTTACCTTCGTATTGGCCAACATGATGCATATAATGCGGATGAAAAAAGTGCCTTTGCACGTTTGGGTATTGAATACAATTTCTAGCTGTAGCACTTTGCCTTTCTATTCTTTTTTTACCGGCCAGGATGGCCGGTTTTTTCACTTCCAGTAAGGGGAACGTATGAAAGCAACTTTCCGTCTTATGACCGCATCTAGCTGTTTGCTAGTGGTCGGTTGTACTAGCCTTGATTCGTCGAGTCAGTTTGATGATGTCGCAAGTTCAGTGAAGGAACGTCGTCATTATGTGCAGGTGGTGACAAAATCTATCACGCCAGATATCCAAGTTTTGTCTGGAACGAATGTCGTTAAAGCAAGTGCTAACTATGTGGCTAATTACCCGGTTGATAAGTCGGCAGGCCCCGACGTGGCTCCTTCCAGATTGATGACTGAGGTATCGTATTTCAAAAACTATCAAGAGTATGAAACCGTCACCATCAATGGTGAAACGGTGCCGCTTAAAAATACCCAAGTAACCTCAGAGACTTGTACAGAGCATTGTGTGACGACGCAATATGTATCATTCCCGTTATCCCCAGATACCGTCGCCAGTTGGCCTGAACCACAGGTAGCCTATACCTTTAGCAGTTCTGGGGGCGGGAATCGGGTGCAATTATCGATTCCGAAAGCTTACTTTCTTGCGGCCTACGATGAGGCTTCGCGAGTATTGGGGCAACAAAGCCAGTCCGTTGTATCCGCTAGTCAGCCAATCTCTGTCAAGACTAAGGACGAGAAACCAGAAGAAATGGTAAACTACTGGTATCAGCAAGCGAGTGACGCCGAGCGTCGCGACTTTGCAGATTGGGCGTTTGCGCATCGTGATGGTGGCGGTGTACTGCCAATCACTCAGAGTCAGCCTTTGCAGATGATGGGATATTGGTATCAGCAGGCGGCCCCTACCTCTCGGAAAGCCATCCTTACTTGGTTACTAAACCAGTCTTAGCGCTCAGCTTTTTTTATGTGCTGTGCAATCAAATTACATAAGGTTGCCAGCGCATTTTTATGTGAATGATCGAGCGGGTAAGAGGCATTCAACCGAAAGCAATGGGCAAACTGTGCGTGTGTCGCAAACATATTACCCGGCGCGATACTGATATGGTGTTTGAGTGCAAGGTGGTAAAGCGCGGTAGTATCACTGCCTTTGGGCAAAGTTATCCATAAAAAATACCCTCCTTGGCTGTTAATGACACTAACGCCTTGTGGTAAATGGGCGATCAGAAACTGATAGGTCGCTTTTTTTCGTTCAGCCAGTGTGCGACGCAGCTGCTTTAGGTGGTGTTCATAGTTGCGGTTATGAAGATAATGCGCGACGGCAAGTTGAATGGGGACGCTGGTGGTCACTGTGCTCATTAGCTGCAGCTTTTGTAGTTTCTGGGCTTGATCACCGGCTGCCACCCAACCAAGGCGAAAGGCATCGACCAAGGTTTTTGAGAAAGACGAGCAGTGCAAAACATGACCGCTCTTATCGAACGCTTTAGTCGGGTGCGGTTTGTGTTCGCCATCATAGAGTTCGCCATAGACATCGTCTTCGATTAAATACACCTGATAGCGTTTGACGAGTTCGGCAAGGCGTGCTTTTTTTGCGTCTGACAGCGAATATCCCAACGGATTTTGATGATTGCTCATCAACCAACAAGCGCGGATTGGGTGGGTTTGCAAGGCGCGTTCAAGTGCATCGAGATCAATCCCTTCCGTCGGATGTGTTCGGATCGCCATCGCTTTGAGCCCCCGGTTTTCAAGGGCTTGTAGCGCACCGTAAAACGCCGGACTTTCAACAGCGACCCAATCCCCAGCTTGTGTGACCGCGCGTAAGCTCAGGTTAAGCGCATCCAACCCGCCCGCGGTGATCACGATTTCATCGGGAGAAACCTGCATCCCCTGCGCTGCATAGCGTTGAGCAATCAGGTGACGTAGTTGGGCATTACCCGGGGGAAGATTGTCGACCACACTATGAATTGACATAAAGCGCACCGCAGTGGTGAGCGAACGGTTTACTTGATGGCGAGGGGCGAGCAGGGGATCAACATAGGCATGTCCATAGCTTGCCATCCCCGGCGAGCGGCTGGCTTGCAACACATCGAAAATATAGTCATTGATATCGACAGATTCTGCAGGATGAATCGCACTGTCTGGCTTGTTATCGTCGAGTTCGGCATGGGGAGCGACGCGGTAACCGGAGCGAGACTGAGAAACAATCCACCCTTGGCTTTCTAGCAGTTGGTAGGCTTGGAGTACCGTCATGACACTCAACCCTGAATAAGCGGCCTGTTTTCTCAGCGAGGGAAGCTTTTCTCCCACATGCCAAATGCCGGCTTGAATTTGTTGTTTGATCTGCTCGCTAAGCTGCTGATACTTAGACATCTTCCTACCATAATCGCCGCTAAGTGAACCAGACTATAACACTGAAAATATCAAACTGTTATAGGTTAATCTGAGTCGTCTGTGTATGGGCACATTAAAAATGGGCTTCTACCATGCGTGTTGGTCTAATTACTAAAGTGGACTTCACGTATGTTTGGTCTTGATGCCTTTATGTTGGCCCGTATTCAATTCGCGTTTACGGTTTCTTTTCACATTATCTTTCCTGCAATTACTATCGGCCTTGCCTGCTATCTTGCGGTGCTTGAGGGGCTATGGCTTAAAACTCGCGAGCAGGAGTACAAAACCCTTTATCTTTTCTGGTCGAAAATTTTTGCGGTCAACTTCGGGATGGGCGTGGTGTCTGGGTTGGTGATGGCATACCAATTTGGCACCAACTGGAGCGGCTTTTCCGAGTTTGCGGGCAGTATCACTGGCCCACTGCTGACTTATGAGGTACTTACGGCGTTCTTTTTAGAAGCCGGATTTCTTGGTGTGATGCTGTTTGGTTGGCAGCGTGTCGGTGATCGCTTGCACTTTTTCGCCACGTCCATGGTCGCGTTGGGCACCGTGATCTCTGCCTTTTGGATTTTAGTCTCCAACAGTTGGATGCACACGCCACAAGGGCATGAAGTGGTCAATGGTCAAGTAGTACCTGTAGATTGGTTCGCGGTGGTGTTTAATCCCTCTTTCCCTTATCGCTTAGCGCACATGGTGGTCGCGGCGTTTTTATCCAGTGCCTTATTTGTTGGTGCGTCGGCGGCGTGGCACCTGCTCAAAGGGCAGCGCAGCCCAGCCGTGAAGCGGATGTTTTCGATGTCGATGTGGATGCTGTTGTTCACCGCGCCTATTCAAGCGTTTATTGGTGATTTACATGGCCTGAACACCTTGGAATACCAACCTGCCAAAATAGCAGCGATGGAAGGGCATTGGGACAACAGCCATGGTGAACCCACGCCGCTTATTTTATTTGGCTTACCGGACATGGAGGCGGAAACCACCCGCTACAAAGTAGAGATTCCCTATTTGGGGAGTCTGATCTTGAAACATAGTTTGACCGAGCAAATCCCAGCGCTAAACGAATTCCCTGCGGAAGACAGACCCAATTCGCCCGTGGTCTTCTGGGCGTTTCGTCTGATGGTGGGCTTAGGGCTATTGATGATCACACTTGGACTAGTGGCGGCGTGGCAGCGCTATAAAGGACGTCTGTTTGAACACCAAGGGCTGCTCCGTTTTGCTTTCTATATGGGGCCGGCGGGGTTGGTCGCGATTCTAGCTGGCTGGGTAACCACTGAGGTAGGGCGCCAGCCTTGGGTAGTGCATGGCCTTTTACGCACCCAAGATGCGGTGTCTGCCCACGGTGACTTGCACATGAGTATTAGCTTAATCAGCTTCTTTGTGGTGTACGGCTTGGTCTTTGGGTTGGGGTACATCTATATGATCCATCAAATTAAATTAGGTCCGGATCAGCATGATGATACACCGCATGAACCGTTAACTGTCTCTGGCCGTGTGTAAGGGGGAAACATGGATTTAGCAATGATTTGGTTTGGCATCATCGTGTTTGCCACTTTAATGTACATCGTGATGGACGGATTTGACTTGGGGATCGGGATTCTGATGCCGTTTATCACTGAGCGCGAAGAGCGCGATTTGATGGTTAACAGTGTCGCGCCGGTATGGGATGGCAATGAAACTTGGTTGGTCCTGGGTGGGGCGGCATTATTTGGTGCTTTCCCCTTGGCATATGCCGTGATTGTCGATGCGTTAACAATCCCGCTCACTTTGATGTTGGTGGCGCTTATTTTTCGTGGTGTGGCGTTTGAGTTCCGTTTCAAAGCGCTGCCCGGGCATCATGGCTTTTGGGATACCGCTTTTATGGCCGGGTCTATTTTTGCCACCTTTTTCCAAGGGGTGACTGTGGGTGCGGTGATTGAAGGCTTTCCTGTCGAGGGCCGCGCTTTTGCTGGTGGCGGACTCGATTGGTTGGCACCGTTTCCTCTCTTTTGCGGTATAGGATTGATCATTGCGTACGGTTTACTGGGGGCCACTTGGCTGATCATGAAAACGGAGCATGCGTTGCAAATGCGTATGTACCACTTGAGCCGTCGACTGGTTGTGTTGATGGCGATAAGTATTGCGATAGTCAGTGTCTGGACGCCATTTGCGTATCCGGGGGTTGCCGACCGTTGGTTTAGTCTGCCAAATTTGCTCATTCTCTCCCCAGTTCCTTTATTGACCGCTCTTTGTTTGCTCCGTCTTTGGCGTACCCGTCCTGATCAGGCTCACCATCGTCCATTTATTATGGCGTTGTGTGTCACCCTGCTCGGGTTTATTGGCCTCGGCATCAGCATTTGGCCGCATATCATTCCACCCAGTATCACAATTTGGCAGGCTGCTTCACCACAACAAAGCTTGCAATTTATGCTGATTGGCGCGGTATTTATCATCCCGGTTATTTTGATGTACACCTATTGGAGTTACCGTGTCTTTAGTGGCAAAGTGAATCCGGACGAGGCCTATCACTGATGGCTGGTATGACAAAACCGACTTGGCAGCGTTGGCTTTGGTTAATCGCGATCTGGGGAGCCAGTGTAGCGGCATTGGGGGCTGTCTCTTGGCTATTTAAGCTTTTGATGCACGCTGCGGGTTTGCAAAGCTAACCGCCTTCTATTGTGTAAGAAATCAGTGATAAGGCTCCCAAGCTGATGATAAAACAGTCAGATGTCTTATCACTGACATGGTCCTAACGGCGTTCCTCATTCTAAGATACGTATTATCGGTTTTATTGCTAAAAGGTGATGAACGTATGGAATGGTATTTAAAAGTATTGCGCCAGTACGCTACATTTTCTGGACGTGCGCACCGTCAGGAATACTGGATGTTTTTTCTGGTTAACTTTTGTATCTCGTTGGCGATTAATATTGTCGCTGAGTTCTCGGGGTTAGTTGTATTGAGCATGGTTTATTCGTTAGCCTTGCTGCTGCCAACCTTGGCGGTGACATCAAGACGGCTACATGACACAGGACGTTCAGCGTGGTGGTTACTGCTTTTGTTCATACCTCTGCTTGGGATGGCAGTCATACTGGTACTCTGCGCCCTAGAAGGCGATCAAAACAGTAATCAATACGGTTCTAATCCTAAGCTCGTGGAAGGTGTCTAGCACGGAGGTGTGATTTGTTTGCATGGGAACTGCTGGTACGATAAACACCTAGCTTGATGACAGTCGATAGGCTGCTTGGCGAGTTACACATATTTATCTGCATTCCTCTTTCCAGCAAGGTGCCACATGATCACACTCGAGCCCTACCAATTAGTTGACGCCAGTTTCTCTCCTTGGCGTCCTATTTACTTAGACGTCGCCCAAACCTTGTCTGAACACATCTCGACACCTCGTATTGAGGTACTACACTTTGGCTCTACGTCTGCCAAAGTAGGAGGGAAGGGGATTATTGATTTATCCATTCTCTATCGTTCTGGCGAGCGTGACGATGCTGTCGCTCACCTCTATGCCCTCGGTTTTCAAGATCAGCACAGCGATCAGCCTTTTCCCGAACACCGCCCTCGTAAAGATGCCTCTGTAATCTATCAAGATGAGCGTTTTCTGGTGCACGCCCACGTGATTGAAAAAGACAGTGATGAGCATCACCGTCAAATTGCGTACAAACAGTATTTGCTCGATAACCCTGGTGTGCGCGCTGAATACGAAAACGAAAAGCGCGCAATACTCGCTCAAGGTGTGCGTGATCAAGATGTTTACGTTAAGCACAAAGCCCCCTTTGTGAAAGGGGTGCTGGCGAACTTGTAAAAAACACCGCTCCACGATCACGTTAGCCTGCTCATCATAATCACATACTTTGGTCTTATAAACGTTCATACGCTTGTAGATGAACTACATTTACTGTGGACGTTTTAGCGATATTACTGGGGTACTGACTGGTTATGGTTCATATGCCGGTAGGGATGATGAGGCTTATACGGTTAAACCATTTGTGATGCATGAGTGTTTATTGATCGCTGACGACGAAACGTCTTTCTCTGTCTGCTTTTCAACCATCTGAATCAAAAAGAATAAAAGGACTATTGACCTCGGGTTAAATTTCATTAAAGTACAGTCTCGTTCGCAGCACAGTCTGCGGACTATGGTGCTACCACGCATAACTGCGTTGCCCTGGTGGTGGAATTGGTAGACACAAGGGATTTAAAATCCCTCGGCGTTCGCGCTGTGCCGGTTCAAGTCCGGCCCGGGGCACCATAGCATGCTTATTATCCTATCTATTTTTTAATTCCATTTTTTTATTCGCGCTTCTTCAGTGTCGGCTGTCATATTTTGAAACCTTTCAGTCCAATTCCCTTGTTATAAACAGGGTTGAATAATGGCACATTTGTATAGAAATGTAGGGTAAATGTGCTGATCTTCTAGATGATACCCTTCCTTTTTCTCAGTGAACTCACCAAAGCGCCAAATATTATGTCGTTTGTCATTAACCCGTCATGCTTGTCTAGTTTGCTGACTAATATTGATATGTTGGTTAGTAATGATAATAAAAAGGACGGCGTATGCGTTGGCAAACTCTTTCAATCAGAAAGCGAATTTATATTGTTCTTTCGACTATCTTAGTGCTCAGCACCTTGATTGCGATGGTGCAGCAAGCGATGTTGTCGGCAAACAAGCAGCTCGATGATCTCAAAAATATTATATTACCCAGTCAGCTGAGGGGGCTGGCGTTTGAAATTAGTAATGAACTACAACCTGCGATCACCGGTTCTAACTTTCTTGCCCATCAGTCTGGGCTGATTGATTGGGTGGATAATGGCGGCGACCTGACCAATCTCGCGCCAATTCATCAAGCGCTGTCGAATGCCAAGACGCGTTTGGGGGCAGACAACGCATTTGCAACGCTCGATAGCAGCCAAGGGAAGTATATTTTTACTTATGATGGCGAGCATCGCAGCGCCTCAATGACTACCTATCCGTTCAAAGACTTTTATCCGAATTTTCTGAGTAAGAATCAGCCCTATGAGCTGAACATGAACAAAGATCCCAATGGCAATCAGTATGTGATTTTTATTAACTATCGCAGCGTGCCAGAAAACCCTGCGACGGGTCAGCCGTATGTGGTAGCTGGGGTAGGGTTTAATGTCAGTAGCTTGGTGAATCTGGTACAGGGGTTTCGCATTGGTGAGCAGGGAAGAGCCATGCTTGCCGCGCGCGACGGCAGTGTGCAGGTCGCACCGACAGATTCGGCACTGAATGCGGACAATGCGAGCGCATTTCGCCAAGCGGTAACCAAGGGGACGGATAAGCCGGTGATTAGCGAAGTGACCATCGGTGATGAAGCGTTTCTGCTGGGGTCTTATTGGCTCGCAGACTTGGACCGTTTCGTGGTGGTTGAGATCCCCAAAGCACAAATTACAGGGCCCATCCTGGATCAATTTATCCAATCTTTATTAGTGACCTTGGTGTTTATTGCCATTGCACTCCTTGTTACCCATTGGGTAATCAGTAGTTTGACGCAGCCGATAAAAAAGCTTTCCGCCGAGGTCGATGAAATTGCTAGTCGACTCGACTTGAGCCACCAGATAGCAGTGAACGATCAAGCGGAAGTCGGTCGCCTAGCAAACAAAATCAATGGCTTGCTAGCGCGTATTCGAGATGCATTGCAAGCGGTAAACCAGACGGTGGACGAGTCACAGTCTGCATTTGGTGTCCTCAAGCAGCAAGCTTATGAGGTGAATCAAGCCGGTATGGTGCAGCAGCAGTCGCTACAAACGATCTCTGCCGCGAGTCAAGACATCACCGAAATCACCACCGAGGTGACGGATTCGGCCAATTACGCCGGCGAGCTGTCTCAGGCTGGGAATGCGGCGCTTAAAGAGGCTTTAAATGGCATGAATACCAGCCTGCGGCACATTGAGCAACTGGGTGAAAACATGGCTTCGAGTCAGAGCAGTTTGGATGAGTTGAATCACCATATCGAGAATATTCTTCGCGTGCTTGAGGTGATTAGCACCATCTCGGAACAAACCAATTTACTCGCACTAAACGCGGCGATTGAGGCAGCGCGAGCGGGCGAACATGGGCGTGGCTTTGCGGTGGTAGCTGATGAAGTGCGCTCGCTGTCGCAGCGCACCGGTGAGTCGACCAGTGAGATCCAAGAAATTATCAATCAGCTGCGCTCGGCATCGGATAATGTGACTGGGCAAATCAACCAAGTCAGTCAGGATAGCCAGCATAGCCTCGATACTCACCAACAAGCGGTAGAAAATATGCGCACCTTGGATAGTCATTTGCAGCAATTGTTTGAGCATAATGGGCGGATTGCCGAGGGGGCCAACACGCAAAGCGGCGCGGTGAATGAAATCAATCAGAGCATTGAAGAGCTTGCTCAGCAGGGTACCCGCACTCAAGAAGTGTTTGAGCAAAGTGAACAGGCGGTGAGTGGGTTTGATTTACGCATGAAAGAACTCACTAAAAAAGTCAGCGCGTTTAAAGGGTTGAATGCGTAATCGCCGCGCGACCAAGAGTGCTGACAAGCGGTAATAGCGCTTTGTGTCTTTGCCGCACTCCGGTAGGATAGCGTGAGGAGGGCGGCATGAATCTAACCCAAATTGATGCGTTTTGTGCAGTCGCAGAGACCGGCTCAGTGTCTGAAGCTGCACGTCAGCTGGATGTGAATCGTTCACGATTGAGTATGGCGATTAAAGCGCTAGAACAATCACTTAACGCCGAATTGTTCTATCGCACCGGTAACCGTCTAACCCTGTCGGAAATCGGCAAAGCTGTGTACAAAGATTTCGAGAGCATATCGGTCACGGCGGCACGTATTCGTCGTACGTGCGAGCAAGCGAATGCGGGCTTTAATGCTGAAGTGTGGATTGCGCGTGATGATGCGATCCCCGATCAACTTTGGCAGGACTGGGCGCACCAGCTAAACAAGCGCTTTACGGCGACGTCCTTTAACCTCGTGTTAGCGTCGAGCGGTGATCTGGCCAATTTGGTTGAAACACAACAAGTCGATTTTGCGTTTGGAGTAGACTACGAGCGGATTGACGATCCGCGCATCAACTATCAGCCGCTGGGTAAAATTCGCATGATGTCGGTGTGCAACAGTGAGCATCCGTTGAGTCGATTGCGTCGAGTCAGTGATGATCAATTGCGTAATGCCATGCAAGCGGTCATGGTTTATCTCAATGAAAAAGACAATCCCGAGCTGCAACCTTTCTCACGCCGCTACATTGGCTTTTCGAGCTTTGAATATATGCTCAATACCATCTTACAAGAAGAAGCGTGGGGCGTGTTGCCTGAGCCGCTGATCCGGCAATACTTACGAGAACAGCGCTTAGCAGTGATCAAACATACCTACGGTTTGACCCAAGAAGACTATTGTCTATTCACTGCCTCAGGGATGGCCGAGCATCCGGGAATCCAATGGCTGAGTGATAGCATTACCAACTACTTGTTTGATTTCTAAATACGCGGCTCGATAAGTGGTTTTTCAATAGGTTGCCATATAGGTTAAGCAAAACTTAACCTAGGTTAAAAAGTTTAAGATTTTCTGAACACCTACCGAGCGCTACAATGCCGTCACTGATTTTTACTGAGCATCATTATGACCGCATACACGCGTTATCTTCCTTTTTCATTGGCTGTGTTAGCCTGTTTAACCCCTTGGGTAAGCTCGCCGATCGCTCTGGTGCTGGGCTTTTTGTTAACCTCCTTGGGCTGGGTACCAAGCGCAATCCCCCTCACCAAAATCACCAAAAAATTGCTGGCTTATTCGATTGTGGGTCTAGGGTTTGGTATCCCACTGCAAGAGGCTCTCGCCGTGACAGGCGATGGGATAGGGCTGATTATTGCCACCATTGCAGGCACGCTGGTTTTTGGCACATTACTGGCCAAACTTATGGGACTGGATAAAAAGACCGGTCACCTGATTGCCTCAGGCACTGCGATTTGTGGCGGCAGTGCAATCGCAGCTGTCTCGCCCGCTATCAACGCGGATGATAAACAAATTGGTCTCGCGTTAGGCACGGTGTTTGTGTTGAATTCATTGGCGCTGTTTGTGTTTCCTATGGTAGGACATGCGCTGGGGCTAGATCAGCACACGTTTGGAACCTGGGCGGCGATCGCGATTCATGATACGTCATCGGTGGTGGGCGCGGCGTCCGCTTATGGTGAGCAAGCACTAACGACCGCGACCACCCTCAAACTTGCGCGCGCATTATGGATTGTGCCTGTGGCGTTTGTCAGTGCACTCATGTTTCGCAGCCACGCTAAAAAAATCACGATTCCGTACTTTATTGTTTTCTATTGTCTGGCGATTGGTATCAGTGATGTCTTTGTCCAAGCGCAACCTATCTATGAGTTTATTTTCGCCATCTCAAAGCAAGTATTAGTGGTGTGTTTATTCTTAATCGGCTGCAGTATTTCTGTCACCCAGCTACGTACGGCAGGCCCTAAGCCTTTACTGTTTGGTGTTGCGCTGTGGGTGATTATCTCCTGTACATCGCTTGCTTGGCTGCTGCTCGCTGCCTAGCCTCCATCGTTGCCTCAGGTTCACTCATGCGGCGTGTCCTGAGGTAAACGTAATACCGCGACCAACAGAAACGCACTGAGTGCCGCACCAAACTGCCACCATCCTGTGCTGGTCATCGCGAGGAAAAGCTGCAAGCTAATTGCCGCGAGTAACACGCCTTTTCTCATCTTCTTAGTCCATAAAGAATCTAAATCTAGATTTAGTATGCGTAAAAGTTATATACAAGCAAAATGCGATTTAGCGCTATCTCATAACTAAAATTTGTTTAGAACACTCACTGTCAGAAATATTGACAGTTGTTTTTGCTTGTAAGTGATTGAAATAATATGGCTTTTATTGAACTCTTTACAGGGTGATGAAAATGTCAGCAAGTTCGTGTTTGTAAAGCGGCGCAGTAGCACCAAGAATATGTGCGTGTTTTCTACTTTTGGTGTTTTATGTCTCCTCAAAACGTGATCAATGAAAAGTCAGTATTAGTGTTTTCGGCCCTTCTCGCATTGGGGTTTGCCATCGCCGGCCTTGCCGTTGGATGGATTGCTGGCTCTTTAGTGATTATGTTCGACGGTATCTACTCGTTGATTAGTCTAGTGTTAACTTTGTTGTCACTGGGAGCGTCATGGTATATCCACTCGCGTTACGCACGGCCGATCACACGTGCGCTGCTTACTCCGCTTGTTGTCGCCATCAAAGGCGCTGTGATTATGTTGTTGGTGAGTTATTCTCTGTATGAAGCGGTCTCCTCCTTGGTCGAAGGGGGACGTGCGGTTAACCCGTCATTGGCGGTGCTATTTGGTATTGTCAACGTTGTGGGTTGTGGCTACGGATGGTGGATGATTGCACGTAAAAACCAAGCAGGGCAAAGCCAGTTAGTAGAGGCGGAATCGCGCCAGTGGCAAATGGACACCTTATTGAGTCTGGCGGTCACCTTGGGCTTTCTAGGTGCTTGGTTAGTGGCGCATTCACCTTGGTCGGATTATGCGGTTTATGCAGATCCTATGATGATGGTGTTGATGTCGTTCTACTTCATCAAAGTGCCATTTGTCATGGTGCGTAACGCGTTAAAAGAGCTCGCGCCTGTTACAGTAAAGTGGTATCGCACCCGCTCAATGGCGTAATCGGAACATGACGCAATACGGACCTACCCAAACGATCCTATATCCGTGCAGGGGTCGATAGATGCTGAGGCGGCGTTTAGCCGCCTTATTTATGTCACCTTATGCACTATAACTTTTTGATTGGCTTTCATATCAACCTAGATACTGTGAACAATTTCAACGTAGTGTGACGGTATACATTTTGTTCTTTATGCTCGTCTGTTGAGGTGTTGACAGCAGAACGTCGCGACGGCGCTTACACTGAAAAGTAACCATAGCGCTGCGATAGAGAGAGAATGTTGCATATAGCAAAAGCGGAGTTAAATAATCTAGACGCCCTCATGGTATTATTTGACCAGTACCAGCGCTGGCTCGCGATTCGTCCTCCGCTCAGCCAAACAAGGGCGTTTACTGAGCAACGGTTGCGCGAGCAAGATACGTGTATATTGACCGCTTCTTACCAATCCTCCATGGTGGGATTTGTCCACCTAACGCCTTTGTATTCATTGGCGAGGGCGCGCCGTGGCTTAATTATTAACGATTTGTACGTGCAGCCGGATTCACGGCGACAAGGTGTCGCGCGGGCGTTAATCTCGCACGCTCTCAAGGAGGCTCGTGCCCGCCAAGCTGCTTGCTTATTGCTACAAACCCATCAAAGCAACCATGCTGCTCATCATCTTTTTGAATCTTTTGGTTTTATTTGCGACGTTAGCCAGTATTATTTTCTGGACGTGACCGATTAACGGGTGACGAAAGGAGTAGCTAATGGCGTACGATTTTGTGGTCGTTGGGGGCGGTATCGTCGGCGTAGCCACCGCTTGGCAGTTGCAACAGCGATATTCAAACAAACGCACTCTATTGATAGAAAAAGAGCCTGCTTTGGCCCAGCATCAAACGGGCCATAATAGCGGCGTAATCCATGCTGGCGTGTATTATCCGCCCGGTAGTTTGAAAGCGGATTTTTGTAAGCGTGGGGCTGCTGCCACCAAAGCTTTTTGTGAGCAAGAGGGCATTCCTTATAAGCAGTGTGGCAAGTTAATCGTCGCGACCACAGAGACAGAGCTGGCGAGGATGCATGATTTATATCAACGTTGTTTGCTCAATGAGATCGAGTGTGAGTGTTGGGATGCCCAACAACTCGCCAGCGCTGAGCCGAATGTGCGTGGTTTAGGCGCGATCTATGTCAAAGCGACCAGTGTTGTGGATTATGCTCAAGTGACAGAAAAAATGGCCGGACGCTTTGTCGCAGCTGGTGGGCACCTCGTGCTAAATACTCAAGTGACGAAGCTACACGAAGACCACGACGGTGTGGTGATTGATACCCAATCGCAGGGAGAGTCGCACCGTTATCACGCGGAATTTTTGGTTGTTTGTGCCGGTTTGATGGCTGATCGCATGGCGAAGCTGCAAGGGTTAGCGACATCGTTTCAAATCATCCCCTATCGCGGCGAATATTATCAACTAGCGAAAAAGCATCGGGAGTTAGTGTCGCATTTGATCTATCCAGTGCCGGATCCAGATTTGCCTTTCTTGGGTGTCCATGTCACGCGGATGGTTGATGGTGGTTTGACGGTAGGCCCAAATGCCGTTCAGGGCTGGAAACGCGAGGGGTATGCCACATACAATTTTAGTTGGCGTGATACGCTTGATATGCTGCGTTTTCGCGGATTTTGGCGAGTCACTGCAGCGAATCTGCGCACCGGTATAAAAGAATGGTGGAATGCGCATTATAAACCGGGATACCTCAAGCAGGTTCGTAAGTATTGCCCGTCAATTCAATTGGATGATTTACACCCTTATCCAGCCGGTATTCGTGCCCAAGCGGTGTTGAATAGCGGTGAGCTGGTGGGCGATTTCCTCTTCGTTCGATCTGCACGCAGTCTCCATGTGTGTAATGCCCCATCGCCAGCCGCGACCTCAGCCATGCCAATTGCCGAACACATTTGTCAGACTATCAGTACGCCACCCAGCGATTAATCGGCGGAGTATTGTGACTATCTCGTCCAGATGATTTAATGCTAGGGAGATTAAAAATCAAGGATGACAATATGTTACTGCCACCATCTCTTAAAAAAGGCGAGACAATTGGCTTTTTCTCGCCATCATCACCAGCCACCGTATTTGCGCCCCAACGATTTGAACGCGCGATGGACTATGTCAACGCACAAGGCTTTGAACTGAAGGCGGGAGCATTGACAGGGCAATCGGATCACTATCGCTCAGGCTCGATCAAGGCGCGTGCAGAAGAGCTCAACCAGCTGATCCGTGATCCGAATGTGCGCTGCATCATGTCGACGATTGGTGGAATGAACAGCAATGCTTTACTTCCCTATATCGATTATGCCGCTTTGGCTGATGATCCTAAGATTATCGTGGGTTATTCGGACCTCACTGCTTTACTGCTGGGTATCTATGCCAAAACGGGATTAATCACGTTTTATGGGCCTGCATTAGTGGCGTCTTTAGGGGAGTTTCCGCCACTGGTTGATGAAACCTTTGATGCGTTTCGAGCCGTAACAACTGAGAATGTAACGCTGCCGATGACCTATAAGATGCCTGCCCAATGGACGGATGTCATGATTGATTGGGGCGAACAGACAGAGGCAAAACCGACCTATGAGAATGCATGGCAATTTATGGGTAAAGGTCAGGTAAATGGGCGTATTATCGGTGGCAACCTCAATACGCTGAGTGGGATCTGGGGAACGCCTTATATGCCAGCGATTGAAACAGGCGATATTCTGCTGATTGAGGACTCTTTGTTGGATATTGCCACGGTTGAGCGCTCACTCGCACACCTAAAACTGGCTGGGGTGTTTGATACGGTAGGCGCGGTGTTACTTGGTAAACACGAGCTGTTTGATGACAAAGGAACGGGACGTTCAACCTATAACGTTCTTGAAGAAATACTCGATGGGAAGCCGCTCGCTGTGGTTGATGGTTTTGACAGTTGCCATACGCATCCGATGTTAACCATACCTTTGGGGGCTCAAGCCTGTATTGATTTTGATGCCCAGACGGTCTCACTCACGCAACCTTGGTTGGCGGGTGAGCACGCTGGGCAATGAGCTTGGATTAGTAAGCCACACCGATACGTTGGCGACGGTGGGCGCCACTTTCCAATTCGTCGATCATCGCGATAGCATAGTCAGCAACGCTGATTTTGCTGTCACCATGGTCATCGGTAAGCAAGGTATCCGCGCCAACGCGATAGCGGCCTAATTTGTCGCCCGGGAAAATCTCCGCAGCAGGGCTGACGAACGTCCAATCTAGGGTATGGGCGTGTTCACGGAATACCTTCAAAGCGTCGCCTTGAGCGAGCGCTTCTGCTTTATAAGCGTCAGGGAAGTCGGGCAGGCTGACCAGCTCGACTCCCGGTGAAACTTCTAGTGAGCCAGCACCGCCGACCCAGAGTAAACGTTTGACGTTAGCGGCGGGTAACTCGTTAATTAAGCGCTTAGCGCTGTTTGCCACCATCTCATGGTTGCCTGCAGCGCGCCCGCCCACGGCGGCAATGACTGCATCAGCGTCAGCAACGGCCTGTTGTACAGAGTGATGGTTATTCAGCAAGTCGAATTGACGCACCTCGACATCGTTGCGGGTCACTTTTTCTGGCTGACGGACAAGAGCGATAACCTCATGCCCACGATGACGCGCTTCTTCGACGATTTGGCTACCGATCCAACCTGTTGCACCAATAATTGCGATTTTCATATTGTCTTCCTCATGCTGTGATTGCTTGGATGGATGTAGCTTATTAGCTTTCATTTATTGGATAAACAATCATAATAGATACAGTTTGTATCAATTAAAGAGACAATATGGATAGGCTTACGGCAATACGTAGTTTTGTAGAAGTGGCCAATTGCAAAAGCTTTACGCGGGCGGCCGAACAACTTGGGCTAACGCGTTTGCAAGTTTCAAGGCATGTGCAAGAGGTCGAGCAATGGCTTGCGCAGCGTCTGTTGCATCGGACAACGCGTAAAGTCAGCTTAACGTATGCCGGTGAGCAAGCCTATGGTCATTGCCAGCGTATTTTGGACGAAGCGGCGGCGTTAACGTTGACGACTGGACGATTACACGGTGCCTTAACCGGTCGTATTCGAGTCGCTGCGCCAATCGGCTTAGCGCAAGGGATCCTTGTTGCGCCAGTAACGCAATTTACCGATGCGCATCCAGAGGTCGTGATTGAAGTGATTGCCTCCGACCAATTTACGCCCTTAGTGGATGAGCGGGTCGATATTGCATTGCGCTTCACACCTCAGCCGGATGAGCATTTAATTGCCCGCAAACTCATGGCTATCGATTCTATCGTGTGTGCGTCACCGGCATATATAGCCCACGCGTCCCAGCCTAATCACCCGAGCGATCTCAGTGATCACCCGTGCTTGATTCATGTCAGCGGTGATCATTGGCAGTTTATTAAAGACAGTCGCCGAGAAGAGATAAGAGTGAGTGGGCCGATTCACGCCAACGACTTAGGCACCTTGGTCAATGCGGCGCGAATGGGAAAAGGGATTGTCCGTGTGCCATGTGATTTAGCCAATCCCTATGTGGAGCAGGGGGAGTTAATACCTTTGCTGACCGATTATCGCTTACCGCCCAGTGCACTGTGGGCGGTCTATTTATCGCGTAGTTATCAACAGCCTGTCGTGCGCTACTTTATCGATCACTTAGCAAGCTGCTGGCAGCATGATATCCAAGCTCCCATTGATGGGTCAGATGCAGCGCATCAGTAAAGGCATCGTCATGGCTGACCAATATATAGGCACCTTGATAATGATTAAGCGCGTCGACCAGTGCGTGTTTGGCTGAGATGTCAAGATGATTGTCTGGCTCATCCAACAGTAATAGTGGCTGGGCGTGCTGGTGGGCTACCGCTAACATCGCCACTTTCATCTTTTCGCCACCGCTTAAACTATCAACCGTTTGATAAACGCGATCGCCACGTAACCCTAAGCTAGCAAGGCAGGTTCGAGCATCCGACTCTGACAAGTCGCTATGATGGCGCAAACACGATAGCAGTGTTTGTTTGGGATCCAGTAGTGAGAAGTGTTGATCTAGATACACACAGTCACCGACAACGTCGATTGAGCCGCTGACAGGCGCGTGATGACCCATTAATGTCCGCAGTAACGTGGATTTTCCTGCACCGTTTCTCCCTGTTAGTAGCCAATGCTCCCCCGCGTAGACAGACCAATCAAGCGGTTCAGTGTGTCCGAATGGTAACTGACACTGGGTGGCTTTCATAAGCCGTCGCCGTTTCATTGGCTCTGAGTGATGCATATACAGCGTTGGGTTGTTTTCCGGAAGCTGCGTATCCAACGCGTCGAGTTGCTTTTGGTAACGCTTAAGTTGCTGAGAAAATTGTGTTTTCGCTCGAGACTTAGCGTCTTGCGCACTTTCTTTTTGTCCATCCAGAATCGACTTTGCCTGACTGGATTTTTTACGTAATTGTTTACCTTTTGATTCGCGCTTCTGTGCCTTTTCAGCGCTTTGCTGCTGTTGACGTAATACCTGTTTGTGCTGTTTATTCAGGTGCGTTCGTTTCGCGATGAGTGCTTCCTGTTCTTGCCGTTGCGTGCGAATGAAGTCGTCATAGTTGCCCGTGTATTTTGCGATACCTTGTGGTGTTAATGCATAGATAGCTCGCATATGGCGAAGTAACTGTTGGTCGTGACTCACCGTGATCACTAAGCCAGGATAGTTTTCGATCCAGCTTACGAGCTTATGTCGTGCGGTTCGGTCAAGATGATTACTTGGTTCATCGAGCAATACGATATGCGCTTGAGAGTGAAAAACGCGATATAAACTCAGCAGCGTCAATTGGCCACCGCTAAGCACATGCAAAGGCGCTGACAAAGCGGCATCAATACCTAACTGGGTCAGTGTTGCCTGATAGCGTTCGGCGATATCCCAGTCATCATTTACTTGCTCATAATGTGTTGGGTCGACGCTTCCAGCCTCAATGGCCGACAACGCATGAAGCTGTTCGCTGATGCCAAGTACTTCAGCCAATGTTTGTGTCTTTGGGGCGGTAATATGCTGTGATAGGTAAGCAATATCGCCATCGCGTTGTACATGGCCTGAATAATGAATTCCTTGCGTGGATGGCAACGTATGACCTGCCAACAGCGCGAGGAGGAGTGATTTTCCGGTGCCATTATCTCCCACAAGGCCAATGGGGCCGTGCTCAAAGGTGATAGAGACAGGTTCAAACAATACTCGCCCATCGGGCAGCGTCACGCTGAGATCATGTGTAATAAGGTAAGGCATAAGGCCTCCTTTATGTAAAGCAACACAAAGGGGCGGCGGTATGTGCTACACAGAAAACCTGCGTAGAGACAGTTTGGCAATAGAGAAAACGTAAGCCCAGTGACCATGAATACCGACTAACCCCAAGATACCGAATATAAAAACGGTGTAATGAGTGTTAGTTGTTCATTGGCACAGACTCCGCTAAAGAAAGGAAACAGAATCATATAATAGGCGACTGGGCGTCTGCAACCCCAGCCGCTCGTGCACTACAACGCGAGTTTAGTGAGGTAGTGATGGCTTAACGTCAGTGAGCGTGCCAGCGGCTTGGGCAGGGTGTCGATTTCGAGGCTATCAAGCAGGTTTTTCACATGCAGCCCAAGTTCGGTATCACCACTGATACTGAGTTGGCGCTGGAAAAACAGCGTATCCGGATCGCAATAGTGGGTCGCCATTTTTAAAAACGCTAACCAATCTCCCTCGATACTGGCGTCTTCTTCCCCAGACAAGCGGACCAATAATTGGTTGTCTTCGTTCAGCGACACGAACCAATTCGCGTTGAGATCGCGCAATCCAATGCGAATGGTACGGCCAGCAAGAAAGTCGAACTCGTCCTCTGCCAGAGGCACCGCAAAAGCGGTATTCATGACTTTGGTCAGCATCTGAGCTTGCAGCCCATGTGGTAACTGAGTGATGGCTTTTAGCCCTGGTGTAATCAGGTTGGGCTGAGGCAGTGGCAGGGCAAGGGGTTGTTGGGTGATTGGGTTAACGAGCATTTGGCTTTCCTTTGGTGCCAATGGTTGATTGCCACTAGAGTAGCGAGATTGAATGCCTCGTCATTGGATCCGAGTCAAAAATGAGAGGAGTTTTTGTGCCAACAGCGTCATTTATCGCGATTTTTATCATCATGGATAAGTGAGCTTGATGCACATCAACCCCCCACATTGGCAACGCCCTTATCTTAGCCGGACAATCATAAAATGGAATGCAATGTTATGGAGCTCCTTTGTCCGGCGGGCAATATTCCGGCGGTTAAAAAAGCGATCGAACATGGCGCCGATGCAGTGTATGTCGGCTTAAAAGATGATACCAATGCGCGACATTTTGCGGGGCTGAACTTTACCGACAGCAAATTGCAGCGTGCCAGTCAGTATGTACATGACCACGGCAAAGACTTGCACGTTGCCATTAACACCTTTGCTCATCCTGATGGTTGGCGCCGTTGGCAATATGCGATTGATAGCGCCGCCGGAAATGGCGCTGATGCGCTGATCCTCGCTGACATGGCCTGTTTAGATTACGCCGCCAGCACCTACCCCGATCTGGATATACACCTTTCTGTCCAAGCATCTGCCACTAACGCTGGAGCGATCCGCTTCTATCAGCAGCAATACGGCGTTAAACGGGTGGTATTGCCGAGGGTGCTGTCTATTCATCAGGTTAAACAGCTAGCACGCGATACCGATGTCGACTTAGAGGTATTTGCCTTTGGCAGCTTGTGCATTATGGCCGAAGGGCGCTGCTATTTATCATCTTATCTTACCGGCCAATCGCCCAATACCGTGGGCGCTTGCTCACCGGCGGCATTCGTGCGTTGGCAAGATACTGAGCAAGGGTTGGAGTCGCGCTTAAACGGGGTCTTGATTGATCGGTACCAAGCCGATGAAAAAGCGGGGTATCCCACCCTCTGCAAAGGCCGTTTTTGTGTCGACGGAAACCGCTATCACGCACTGGAAGAACCCACCAGTTTGAACACCTTAAGTGTCCTGCCTGAGCTTTATCGCGCCGGGATCAAATCGGTCAAAATCGAAGGTCGTCAGCGCAGTCCTGCGTATGTGGAGCAAGTTGCACGGGTATGGCGTCAAGCGATTGATCGCTGTGTCGCAAACCCTGATGCGTTTGATATTGCATCGGATTGGGCGCATTCGCTCGATAGTCTTTCTGAAGGGGTGCAAACCAGTTTGGGTGCTTACCATCGCAAGTGGCAATAAGGAATTATGATGCAATTTTCTCTCGGGCCGATCCTGTATTACTGGCCCAAGGCTGAGGTTGAAGCCTTTTATCAAGCGGCAGCAGACAGCCAAGCCGATGTGATTTATCTCGGTGAAACCGTCTGTGCCAAGCGACGAGAGCTGAAGACCAAAGACTGGATCGGGCTCGCGCGTGAGCTGGCTGAGTCTGGTAAACAAGTGGTGCTCTCGACCATGGCGCTGATTGAAGCGCCCTCAGAGCTGAGCATGCTAAAACGCTACTGTGATAATGATGATATTCGCATTGAAGCGAATGACGTGAGTGCGGTGCAGTTTTTAAGTGAGCGTCGGCAGCCCTTTGTGGTGGGGGCCGCTATCAACTGCTATAACCCACAAACATTAAAGCAATTTGTCGACCTGGGTATGACACGCTGGGTGATGCCGGTGGAGCTTTCGCGCGATTGGTTGGTGAATATGTTGAACGGCTGCGATGCACTGGGTATTCGCGATCAGTTTGAGGTGGAGGTCACTGGCTATGGTTACTTACCACTGGCTTATTCGGCACGCTGTTTTACCGCGCGCTCAGAAAACCGCGCCAAAGATGACTGCGAGCTGTGCTGCCTCAACTATCCCAATGGACGGTTAACGGAATCCCAAGAGGGCCAGGCCGTATTTGTGCTGAACGGCATTCAAACCCAGTCTGGGCAGTGCACAAATCTCATTAACGATTTACCGTCAATGCAAGGGCTGGTGGATGTGGTGCGGTTAAGTCCACTGTCGCTTGACACCTTGCACTGGGTAGACAAATTCCGTGCTAACCAAGCAGGCAATAACCCGCAACCGCTTAACCACGATTGCAACGGCTATTGGCACCACTTGGCAGGCATGACACAAGTTCTAGGCTAAACGCATAACAAAAACAGCCTGCGTAGTCGGGTAGAGAGGTGAGGGTATGTTGTATTTAGAGTTCTTGTTCTTACTGCTAATGCTGTACATCGGCTCCCGATACGGGGGCATTGGGCTGGGCGTGGTCTCAGGGATTGGCTTGGTCATCGAAGTGTTTATCTTCCAGATGCCGCCAACGTCACCGCCCGTGATCGTGATGCTGATTATTCTTGCGGTCGTCACCTGCGCCTCTATCTTGGAAGCGGCTGGTGGCCTTAAGTATATGCTGCAAGTGGCGGAGCGATTATTGCGTAAAAATCCAAAACGCGTCACCTTGATAGCACCGTTTGTCACCTATGCCATGACCTTTATGCTTGGTACTGGTCACGCGGTGTATTCCATTATGCCGATTATCGGTGATGTCGCGCTGAAAAATGGTATTCGTCCGGAGCGCCCAATGGCGGCGGCGTCGGTTGCCTCTCAAATCGCGATTACGGCCTCGCCGATTTCTGCTGCGGTGGTGTATTACCTTGCACAGCTTGCCGATATTCAACATGATATTACGTTAGTCTCGATTTTGTTGGTAACTGTCCCCGCCACCTTGTTCGGTACCTTGCTGATGTCTCTGTATAGCTTGCGCCGCGGCAAAGAGCTGGATGACGATCCGGATTACCAAGCGCGTTTACAAGATCCCGAATGGCGCGAGCGTATCGAAAATACCACCGCGACCTCGTTAGATGAGGTATTACCCCGTTCCGCGCGCAATGCGGTGTTACTGTTCATCAGTGCCATCGTTACCATTGTGATTATCGCGATGTGGCCAGAAATTCGCACAGTAGCAGGGGCAAGTAAGGCCATCAGCATGTCGGTGGTTATTCAAATGATGATGCTCTGCTTTGGCGGGATCATCTTATTGGCGACTAAAACGGATCCGCGTAATGTGCCGAATGGTGTGGTGTTTAAATCTGGGATGGTGGCGGCCATTGCTATCTTCGGGATTGCTTGGATGTCAGACACTTACTTCCAATACGCGATGCCGCAATTTAAGTCGGGAATTGTGGAGATGGTCACTCAATATCCGTGGTCTTTTGCACTTGCCTTGTTTATCGTGTCAGTAGTTGTTAATTCGCAAGCCGCGACCGCACGGATGATGTTGCCGGTGGGTCTTGGGTTAGGGCTCGAACCTGCGCTGCTTATCGGTATTATGCCAGCGGTATATGGGTACTTCTTTATTCCCAACTATCCTTCAGATATTGCGACCGTGAACTTCGATGCATCCGGCACCACCAAAATTGGTAAATGGTATTTCAACCATTCATTTATGGCGGTCGGCTTAATTGGCGTGGTGAGCGCTTGTGCGCTCGGTTATGTATTAGGGCAGATTTTTATCGCCTAATACACAAAAGGATTTAAAGGACACAAGGATGCAAGTGAGACGTGCCTCGGTTGAGGACTTGGATGCCATCTTCGCTCTAAATGTACAAATTGGAGACATGCACCATCAACATGCGCCGCATCTGTTTGCAACGCCTGGCCCAAGCGGTCGGGCGTTTTTGCAGCAAGCGCTGCAAGAAGAGGATAAGTACTTTTGGGTGGCAGAGCATCAAAACAAAGTGATTGGCTTTTTGTCGGCAAGGCTGGAGTCGTTTGTACACATTCCTCATCTGGTCGACGATCCCATGTGTCATGTGAATACCATTGTGGTTGACCGTGATGCGCGTGGAACCGGCGCGGGCAAAGCGTTAATGGCTGCGTGTACCCAATGGGCGAAAGACAATCATGCCACTGTGATTAAACTGGAGGTGATGACGTTTAATCAGGACGCGCAGGCGTTTTATCAAGCGCTGGGGTTTACCCCCGACTCTATCACCATGATGCAAACATTGAATTGCGAGCCGGAGGAGCCAGCACAATGATTGATAAAGACACCGTGATGCGGGTGGCACGACCCACTGACAATTTGGCCGATATTACTAACATGTATTGTGATGGGCTGGGATTTGAGCTGTTGGCGACGTTTTCTGGCCATAATGATTTTGATGGTGCCATTATTGGTCACCCACATCATAACTATCACCTTGAATTCACCCATCATCGCGGCACCCATGTCGGTCCAGCACCGTCACAGGAAAACCTGTTGGTCTTTTACTTGCCGGATCACGCTGCGTGGCAGACTGCGTGTCAACAAATTGAAGCCGCTGGGTTTAAACCCGTGCCGAGTTACAATAGCTATTGGGATAAAGACGGGCGCACCTTTGAAGATCTAGACGGTTATCGAGTGGTACTACAAAACCGTAAGTGGACGTATTAAAAACGGCAAGCCAACAATCGACTTGCCGTGTTACCTACAGATGAGCCAATACTCCCGCTTTGAATAAAGGAAGCAGAGGGTGATTACTTGATCGCGTCCGCTTCTTGTTTTTGACGTGCGCGATGTGCCGGACCAAAGCAGAATTGAATTTGGTCTGCGCTCGGTGACGCGGGCGTTGTAGTGCCATCCAGCCAGTCGTCCCAGCTTTTCACAAATTTATCGGCGAGCTTCTCCGCGGCACTTTCATTCCACAGGCCACCTTTAAAGGTCAATTCCATGACATTTACAGTGATCTCAGTTTTGTACTGATCTTTAGGCGCACCTTTACCTGAGCTGTGACTGCGCTCCATCATCATAAAGGTTTGCTGAATACCGACGACAATGTCCGTCCCAGTCGCGTTCATGGTGTTTTGGACAAACAAGGTTTTGGTGTTTTGGGTATTCACTCGGCTAGTACACGCCTTGGCAAGGTTCACAATACTGTTTTTAATCAGCGGAACATCTTGCTCGGTGATCCCATCATAGAGGCCAACGACTTTATCAATCAGAGAGTTGTAGTTCTCTTCTTCGTAATGCACCATGGTGCGCTCTGATTGGGTGACATTAAAAAAGGGCACTTTAAGAATGGAGCTCACAAACTCCTGAAACCCTTCGGCATTCTTGTCATTATCTGGGTCTAGCGGATTCCAGCCGGTGCGGCTTTGAGCTAAGCCTAAAATGCTCGACACCGCGTTACCGGTAGACTCGGTGAGCAAGCGAACAATTTCACTGTGATTGCCAGCGCTAATAGCATCATCCAATTTCTTACCTTGCGCCGATTCTGTTTGCGCATTTTTACCGGCACCGATGGTGTTTTGACCTGATACTGTGCTGTCGCCATCGCGTGGCACCGCAAAGAGCGCGCTGTGCTGCAGTTGCTGTTGGTTAGAAACTAAATGTTGGTGGTTATTCAGCCAAGTATCAAATTGGGATGTCAGGTTTTGTGCATCTGAAGCGTTCATAATTGTGTTCCTAATTGCGACAATGTGAATCGTGATTGAATGAGCTTCAATCGCTTAGGGCAACAACAAAATCCTGCCTGCAAAATTAGGCTAGTCTGCTTTATTTTATTTTCCATCAGGTGACGAAGATAATCTTCTTTGGGGGATGAGAGTCTATCGTTAAAGACTGAAATATAATGCCTTTTTCTTGACGTTGATTTGACGCAGTCATGCTGCCGTTGTGTTTTGATGACAACACAAGGCGTTAGGAAATGGCGTGTCTATTTATCAATGCATTAGCAGTGTGGCATTAAGCGTATGCTGACTGGTAACTGTGGTGTCAGCAATCACAGTAATTGGCAAAACAGATTAGCGCGGATGTCTCATGCCTATTAACGTTGTATTAGTCGGGACAATCATGCACTTCGCCTGATTGCCTATTAACGCAATGCGCAAGCTGATTCGCTGTGAAGAAAGCTTGTCGAACAATAAGAGCAAGGAGAAAGCAATGTCTCAACAACGCTCAACGTCTGGTGGCCAGTGCCCTGTCATGCACGGCAGCAAAACCTCGGAAGCGATGGCACACAAAACCTGGTGGCCAAACGCGCTAAACCTCGACATTCTTCATCAACATGACAGTAAAACCTCCCCCTTTGATGATGATTTCGATTATCACGCCGCGCTTAAAACCCTCGATATCGATGCACTAAAAAAGGATGTGAAAGCGTTACTGACCGAGAGTCAGTCTTGGTGGCCCGCCGATTGGGGACATTATGGTGGCTTGATGATCCGCATGGCATGGCACTCCGCGGGGAGCTATCGCATTGCTGACGGTCGCGGTGGCGGTGCCACCGGTAATCAACGTTTTGCGCCTTTAAACTCATGGCCGGATAACGCCAACCTCGATAAGGCCCGCCGCCTGTTGTGGCCGATTAAGAAAAAATATGGCAACAAAATAAGCTGGGCAGATTTGATCTTGCTGGCGGGGACGATGGCGTATGAATCGATGGGCTTAAAACCCTATGGGTTTGCATTTGGCCGCGAGGATATTTGGCACCCTGAGAAAGATACCTATTGGGGCGCCGAGAAAGAATGGCTGGCGCCAAGTGATGCTGAGAACAGCCGCTACTCTGGTGAACGCGATCTGGAAAATCCATTGGCAGCGGTGATGATGGGGCTGATTTATGTCAACCCAGAAGGGGTGGATGGACATCCGGATCCGCTTAAAACCGCGCAAGATATGCGTGTCACCTTCGAACGTATGGCGATGAACGATGAAGAAACGGTCGCACTCACCGCAGGTGGCCATACTGTCGGTAAGTGTCACGGCAATGGCGATGCGGAACAGCTCGGCCCCGAGCCGGAAGGCGCAGCGATTGAAGAGCAAGGCTTAGGGTGGAACAACCACCAAGCGCGTGGCATTGGTCGGGATACGGTCACCAGTGGCATTGAAGGGGCATGGACCACCCATCCCACGCAATGGGATAACGGCTACTTTTATCTGTTGTTTAACTACGAGTGGGAATTGAAGAAAAGCCCAGCAGGCGCGTGGCAGTGGGAGCCCATCGACATCAAAGAAGAAGATAAACCTGTCGATGTGGAAGACCCCTCTATTCGTCGTAATCCCATCATGACGGATGCCGACATGGCACTCAAGATGGACCCAACCTATCGCAGCATTGCGGAGCGTTTTTATCAACATCCCGAGCAGTTAGCGGATGCCTTTGCTAAAGCTTGGTTTAAACTCACGCACCGCGACATGGGGCCTAAATCGCGCTATATCGGCCCAGATGTGCCAAGTGAAGACTTGATTTGGCAAGATCCTGTACCGGCAGGACGCACCGACTATGACGTCGCGGCGGTAAAAGCGGATATTGCCAACAGTGGCCTGACACTGACAGAGAAAGTGACCACCGCATGGGATAGCGCACGGACTTATCGTCAATCCGATAAGCGGGGTGGCGCGAACGGCGCGCGGATCCGCCTAGCGCCACAAAAAGATTGGCAAGGGAACGAGCCGGACCGTCTAGCGAAGGCGGTTAACGTGCTGAGCAATATTGCCCAGAAGCATCAGGTTAGTCTCGCCGACACCATCGTGCTGGCAGGCAATCAAGGCATCGAAGAAGCAGCAAAAGCGGCTGGCTTCCCCGTCGACGTTCCCTTTTCACCCGGACGTGGTGATGCCACGCTTGAGCAGACTGATGTGGCGTCGTTTGAGGTGTTAGAACCGGTTGCAGATGGATTCCGCAATTGGCTGAAAAAAGACTATACCGTTCAGCCTGAGGAGTTATTGCTCGATCGTGCCCAACTGATGGGACTCACGGCCCCTGAAATGACGGTATTGCTGGGTGGTATGCGCGTACTGGGGACCAATTATGGCGGTGCGTCGGAAGGTGTGCTGACTGACCGAGTGGGGCAGCTAAGTCATGACTTTTTTGTCAATCTGACAGACATGGCGTATCAATGGAAACCCGTCGGCCGCAACCGCTATGAAATCATTGCGCGCGACTCTGGTGCGGTGAAGTGGACGGCAAGTCGCGTTGATTTAGTGTTCGGTTCAAACTCTATTTTACGCGCTTATGCTGAGTTTTACGCGCAAGATGACAACCAAGCCAAGTTCGTACACGATTTCGTGGCGGCGTGGGTGAAAGTGATGAACGCTGATCGCTTTGATTTCCACCACTAGCCGATGACCTAATCAAGACAAACTGTGATCGCCAAGCCGCCTTTTATTGAGAGGCGGCTTTTTATTTGTCTTAAATCAAGCTCGGGGTTGGTTGTTGTCGTGCTACAGGCAGGGGTTTAGTACAGTGAGCTGAGTAAATTCCATCCCATTCTTTTATCTTTATCATCTGGCGGAGTGAATTATGCTAGAACTGCTCATTGGGCTCGTTGTAACAGTGGCTGTGGGCTACTTCATTGTCAAAGGCTATCGTGCTGCAAGTACCTTGCTAACCGCAGGGATTTTATTGCTGATTATCACCGGGTTAATCGGACACAGTGTGCTGCCAGCTAAATTAACGTCGACGGGCAATCTGTTTACCGACTCGCTTGAATACGTGAAATACATGCTGCAATACCGGGGTGGCGGCCTCGGGATGCAAATTATGTTGTTGTGCGGCTTTGCGGCCTATATGTCGCACATTGGTGCCAACAACGTCGTGGTGAAACAGTTCTCTAAGCCGCTATCGGTGATTAAGTCACCTTATGTGCTGCTCGTAGCGGCTTATATCGTGGCATGTTTAATGTCGCTGGCAGTCAGCTCTGCAACTGGGTTAGGTGTCCTTCTGATGGCGACCTTGTTCCCGATGATGACCGCGATGGGCATTTCTCGTCCTGCCGCCACCGCAGTGTGTGCGTCACCTGCTGCCATTATTTTGTCACCCACGTCGGGCGATGTGGTGATTGCGGCGGAAAAATCCGGGTTGCCTCTCCATGTGTTTGCGGTTGAAACCGTATTGCCGGTCTCTATTTGTGCAATCATCGTGATGGCCGCCGCGGCTTACTTTTGGAATAAATATCTGGATAAAAAAGAAAACACGCCGATGGAGCGTGTGGATGTCTCTGAGATAGAAACACACGCGCCTGCTTATTACGCAGTGTTGCCGTTTTTACCCATTATCGGGGTGTTCCTATTCAATGGGAAAACCATCGAGGGGCTGTATCTTGATATTTATACCATCGTGGTCTTGTCGATCTTTTTAGGGGCATTGGTGGACTTTGCGACCAAGAAATTTGATGGCAGAAGAACGCTAGAAGATCTCGATGCCTGCTATGAAGGCATGGCGGATGCCTTCAAAGGCGTCGTGATGCTGTTGGTGGCTGCCGGTGTATTTGCCCAAGGCTTGATGTCGATTGGTGCGATTGACAACTTATTGGGCCTAGCGGAGAGTGCGGGCGCAGGCGGTATCGCGCTGATGTTGTTGCTAACCCTGCTCACTGTGGCGGCAGCGATTGCGACCGGGTCGGGCAATGCGCCTTTCTATGCGTTTGTCGAGCTTGCCCCCTCGTTAGCTGCGAAGATGGGGCTTAACCCAGCCTTTTTGATTATCCCCATGTTGCAAGCATCTAACTTAGGCCGCACGGTTTCGCCCGTGTCGGGAGTGATCGTAGCGACATCTGGGATGGCAAAACTCAGCCCGTTTGAAGTGGTTAAACGCACCTCGGTGCCAGTTATCTGCGGGTTAATTACCGTGATTATTGGCACGCTTGTATTGGTGCCGATGATGGCGTAACGTCACAAGGCATGGAGAGCCCGCGTGCAAGTGCTCGCGGGCTTTTTTAATCGTATCGCACTATAGGCCAACACAGTTTTGGAAGAAAGCAACATGACTGCCCCGACCAAAATCACCTTTTTCTCCACCTTAACGCCCATGGTGGCCGCCGGTGTTAAAACCATCACCATTCGCGATGAATCCGAAAGTCACTATCAACCTGGTTCGCGCGTCGCGGTGCATCAGCTAGAAACCGATGATTATGTGTGTGACATTGTAATCGACAGCGTTGCTCCGCTTGCTTTCGAGGACATTAATGCCCGCCATGCTGAACAAGAAGGAATGTCGCTGACTGAGCTGAAAGCGCTGATTTTGCAAATCTACCCAGAACGTCCTCCGTTGTTTGTGATTGATTTTCATCTGGCTTAACAGCTCGCGCGCTCGCAGCGCGTGGATTGACAGTGCGCCACTAAAAAAGCGCCCGGCAAAACGGGCGCTTGGTGAATCAGTTGGTTGATGTGTTTAGGCCGCGGAATACCGCTTTGCCATATTATTCGCGGCTAACATGGCGTGATAGACATCGTCTTCGCTGACCGTCATTGGCATATTGCCCATAGTGTCACCGTCTGCACATGCGATGCGCGCAACTTGACGCCACTCTTCTTCAATAAAGGTTTTTAGTCCCATTTGTTCGAGCGTGAGTGGCAAACCCGCTGTTTTGATAATTCGGACTACATTATCAATTTCTTCTTTAGGGGCGTTTTCCAGTACCAATTGCGTTAGCAAGCCAAAGACGACTTTTTCACCATGTTGGGCATGGTGCAAATCGGCCACCGCGGTCATTCCATTATTCACCGCATGCGCGGCGGCAAGACCGCCAGCTTCTGCGCCCACACCACTGAGATAAATTGTTGCTTCGATCATCTGTTCCAGTGCTGGTGTGCTGACTTTACTGGCTAATGCATCCATGGCGGCATCAATGTTTTCGCTGAGTAACTCATAGCAAAGCTGAGCGAGGCCAAGGCCGGTACGTGAAGGGCGCTTTTGGACCAAGTTAACGCCGTCAGCACGATAACAGGCGCGTGCTTCAAAATAGGTAGCCAACGCATCACCTACGCCTGCCGCAAAGAAGCGTGCTGGCGCGTTGGCAATAATGCCCGTATCGGCAATCACTGCATCTGGGTTTTGTGGCAAGAATAAGTAGCGATCAAACTCACCGTCAGGTTTGTAGATCACTGACAAGGCGGTACAGGGGGCATCGGTTGAAGCAATGGTCGGATATAAAATAACTGGCACTTTTCGCTCGTACGCGACAGCTTTGGCGCAATCTAGGGTTTTCCCTCCACCAATACCGACAATGACATTGGCTTTTTGTTGTTCGGCGATGCCAAGGTTACGGTCGATTTCTTGCTGGGTACATTCGTATTGAAATTTCTCGACATGAGCGGCTAAGCCTTCTGCGCGCTCAATGGCTGGAAGCGATGTTTGATTCACCTGATCGAGAAAGAACTCATCGCAAATAATGTACGCGTTAGAACCAAAGTCTTGAATGCTCTCTGGCAATTGGGCCAGTAGACCGGTTCCGATGATGAATTTTTTCGGAGAGGTTACCGTGCGAGGGGTCGTTGCCATAGTGAACTCCATTATCGTTGTGATAGTTTCTTCATGTTAAGAGATGTGTTGGTTTAAGCAATGAGCCCTATGTGCTAAATATTTGAAGTGACTCGAATATTATATAGGGCTCAATAAGAGACCTGTTTTAAACGGCGCTAAACCACGCATCTTTGGGTTTTAATATGGCTCCTCGCACGATACTGCTCGGCAGGAGCACGTTTGTTTGAAAAAGTACTTATCTATTAGGCGAATACCGGATCCATACTGCCGGCCTCACGAGGGGCCATCAGCTTGTAGTTGTCACTGTAATCAACAGGAATCGCGATCACTGCGGGTCCTTCGGTGTCCATGGCTTGTTTCAATTGGCTGGCGAGCTCTTCTTGGCGAGTGACCGCAAAGCCTTTAGCGCCAAACGCTTCGGCGTAGGCCTTAAAGTCAATCGGGCCGAATTTCACACCGGAAAAGCGCTGATATTTTTTGACCTCTTGCATCTCTACCATGTTGTAGGCGTTGTCTACCCAAATAATGTGTAGCAAGTTGCATTTGAGGCGTACGGCGGTCTCAAGCTCCATGCTCGATTGCATAAACCCACCGTCTCCGGAAACGGACACCACTTTGCGATCGGGGTTGAGCAAGCTAGCACCGATCCCCCAAGGAAGCGCAACGCCCATGGTTTGTTGACCGTTCGAGACCAACAATTGACGCGAACGGAAGCAGTTGAGGTAACGGGCAATCCAAATGTGGAAACTGCCCATGTCCAAGCACAAGGTTGTGTCTGGGGTGATCACATCCTGCATCACTTTGATTAGGTGTAACGGATGCAAAGCAAACTCTTGGTGTGACTGGCTATAAGCCCGAATCGCTTGACGTTGGTGGGCGACTTCTTCGAGCACATCGACGGTGGTAGACGGCATCAGCCAGTGGTGATCGAGCTGCTCGGTGAGTGCTTTCAGGGTAGGCTCAATTTGGCCAACGAGCTCAACGCTGGGGCGATAGTAGTGCTCGATTTCCGCAGACTCGACATCAATATGAACGATGTCTGTGTGCTGGGTATTCCAAAGTTCAGGGTCGTATTCAATCGGGCTAAAGCCAATGGTGATGATAAGATCTGCATCTGCAAGCAATAGATCACCGGGCTGGTTGTTGAATAAACCCACGCGACCCGCAAAGCGCTGGTAGTAGCTGATATCAACGGTACCTGCCGCCTGATAGGTGCCGAGAACGGGTAATTGGGTACGATTAAGCAGAGTACGAATAGCGGCGGCATTCTCGGGGCGACTGGCTTGTAAGCCTAGGAGGAAAACCGGATTTTTCGCCGCTTTGATTTTACTGGCTGCCTCGCTGATGGCTCGCGTATCTGCCATGCCGGGCTGTGCGGGGAAGGTTGGCGCGAGAATATCGCTTTCCACGGGTTCGTTGAGAATGTCCATGGGCAGACTGACAAAGGCAGCGCCGGGGCGGCCGCTTTCTGCTGAGCGGAAGGCATTGGCAAGGATCTCAGACGCAGCAGTGCTGGCTTGAACCTCGGCGCTGTATTTGGTGACGGAGCGGAATACGCTCACGGTATCAAGGCTTTGGTGGGTTTGTTTTTGTTGATCGGCCCGTTTCACTGCGCCCCCTAATGCGACCAAGGGATCGCCTTCTGAGGTTGCGGTTGCCAGACCGGTAACCAAGTTGGCACAGCCAGGGCCAGAGGTCACCATGGTCACACCCGCCTTGCCGGTTAGACGGCCGACGACGCCTGCCATAAAGGCACCATTCGCTTCGTGACGAACGGGGATCATCTTAATGTTGGTGTCTTCAACTGCGTCAAAGAGACGGTCGATTTTGGCGCCAGGAATACCAAAAATGTATTCCACGCCTTGGCGTTCTAGGTGATTTGCGATCAGTTGTGCGCCATTGTCCCACTGTGTTTTTTTAGTCATGTTGGGCTCCTCGTGAGGTTGCCTCCCGATGGGAGGTGATATTATTTTTCTGCTTGTTCGATAGCGGCGTGTATGTTGTCCGGCGTTAAGTTCGCGCCGAGGAAGCTGGCATTGGTCGGAAGATCAATGACCAGTTTAGAGACCCGTCCAATTTGCAAGGTGCCACACGCCAATTCGTAGTCTTGGACATGGCCTCCGCCTTGGCGTGTGTCAGTGATAAAGTGCTCGTGATAGCCAGCGACATTGATCCCTTGGGTATATTGTGGACTGCGGAAGCCAGCAATCACGCCATTGACATGGTCAAAGCGAAACTCAGGTTGTGCAGCGATGGCCTCAAGCATGGGTTTGTACGGCGGAGTTTGTTTGGGCACAGTGCGAGTGCGTACATGCTCAAAGGCACCATCGATACGAACCGCACAAAAAATGTTGTCGCTTGGCACCAAGCTATCGATGACATCATGCAGCTCTTGGCGCGACATGGGGTGATCAAAAGTCTGGCTGATCTCTGGCTTGAAGAAGGTCATGACCGCAAAGGGGGTCTTTTGATCCGGGTCGGCATGACGCGCCGAGCCATCACCGCGCAGCTGAAATATGGTTTTATCAAAGGCGATGAGTTCACCGTCGAGTTGGTTAAATGTGCCGAGGCCGAAGTCGCCATGTTTGAGGAGATCGGCCATAGTGGTGTCGCCTTCGTAGACGCCATCAATCAAGGCACTCATCAGGGAGGTTTGATAGATTTCACCCTCTCCAGTGTGTTGGTGATGCTCAACGTAGGCGGCCGCAATGTGCTCGGCACAGTGGCAGGTTTGGGTGCTCATAAAGCGTCCTCGTTAACCGTGTTTAACGACCGTTCTGATAACCAAACGGTTCGTTGTATGAAATCTATAGATATGATGCGAGCTGACGTGGATAGCATCCAATACAAAAAAGGTTGGCTTTGATATCGAAAAGATATGGCACATAAAAAACGTGGTAAGATACTGAATATCATTGATTTCTCAAAGGCAGGGTCATGGAGCTAAGGTATTTACGGTATTTTGTGACGGTGGCAGAGTGCCGACACTTCACCCGCGCAGCCGAAAAGTTGGGCATTGCGCAACCACCACTGAGCCAGCAAATTAAAAAGCTAGAGCAAGAGGTGGGGGTGCCTTTATTTGAACGCTTATCTCGCGGGGTGGCGTTAACACCCGCCGGTCAGGTGCTTTATGATGATGCGGTGAAAATCTTGGCGCAGTTAGATCATGCGGTACAGCGGGTCAAACAAGTGGCGCGAGGAGAGCGGAATCAACTGCGGCTTGGATTTGCCAGCTCGACGGTCGTGAGCCAAGCCGTGTTAGAACTTGTTCGGCGATTACAGCAAGCTCATCCAGAGATTGATTTTCAACCAATAGAGTTACCCATGCCAGCGTTGGTGGAAACCTTGCGCCAACAGGATGTCGATCTCGCCTTTCTACGCTTACCATGTTATGCCAGTGAACACGTGGCACATACGCCGTTGTTTCCTGATCCGTTTAAGCTGGTGGTGCCTGCTAATCATGTCTTTGGCAAACAGCAAAGTGTGACGTTGTCACAACTGGGCGATGACCCGATTATTCTGTTTCCGCGTGATATTGGCCCAGGATTGCATGATGCCTTGGTGGATGCCCTAAAAGGAGCAGGATTGACGCCATCGAATGCCTCGCTAGCGCCACAATTGCATTCAGCAACGGCGATGGTTTCAGCGGGGTTTGGGATTGCCTTAGTGCCTGAATCATTGACTACGCAACTGAGCGACCATGTCGCTGTCGTCGCGGTTGAAGATATGCCCTTAGTGAGTCACGTCGTATTGGCGTGGCAGCGGACTAATACCGCTCATGTTGTGCGGCAATGTATTCATACCGCACGAGAGCAAGTCACTCAGATGGCAAGCTGAGCCGTTAAGATCGTTGAGCGGCATGCTGTAAAAACTCTAATTGCATCCGCTCTTGCTCAGTCATTTGATAGGGCTCGTCAGATAGTTGCCCAGTATCAAAAATGCCGAGGAAATAATGGTCTTGAGGGCTGATGCCAAATTGTGCTCGCTCACCGGGATAGCCGGACATACGTTCAATCACCACGTCCTTCAGTTGCCATTCATCACCATAGCCGCTCATTGAAGCCCGAAATGCGCGCAGCTCCAGAGATTGTTCTCCCTCACTAAGGCGTGTTTTAGTGGTTAATACCGCAACGGGTTGATCATCAGCAGTAAATAAATTGGCACGCACTCGATAAATACCGCCTTTATCGATATCCAAAACGAGTGGAATAACCATATCCGGCCCACGCCCGAAAACCGGTTTAACTCCTTTCACTTCCGCAATGGGTTGGTAGAGGCGGAAGTCCGCGGTGAGTACATCGTCGCCACCATCAAAACTGAGTGCCGCTTTGAGGCGAAGCTCAATAGGCCAATCGGCTTCGGGCTCAATACTCCACTGTGTATCTGTGACATCGAGGCGGGTCAGTTCCTGATTAGACTCGACATCAATGACCGATAAGGTCGCGTGATTAAAAGAGGCTGGGGTGACCAGTGAGGCTTGGATGTTTTCTGGGTAAAAGTAACGGTATTGGTTAAGCTTCAATGCCGCTTTCACCGAGCCATCGAGAATAGGCATCGGCGTCGAAACATACCGATTCCAGTGTAGATAAGGGCTTTGCTTTGATGGAATGGGGATCGAGTAGGAGGGGTGCTGGATTTGCTCCGCATAATCGGCCGCTATATAGCTGAGTGTGGGTGTCATCGAAGTCTGCACGATATCGGGCTCTTCGGGACGATATTGCGTATTTATAGCGGTAGACGCTTGCGTCGGCGGTACGTATTCGGCAGTGTCAGGCGACGGCGGTTGATGGTTCTGCTCAGCAGTCAGTGTGGCAGGCGGAGCGTCGGGAACATCAAGCCATAGATAGGCAGTAACTCCAACAGATACTACCAAGGTTACTGCGAGTAGCAGTCTAGTCATAGCAATCCCTAATTAATCATTCACGAATAAACTAACACAGCTGATAAAAGCGAATAAATCTGACCAGCTGCTCTTTGTGAAAAAAAGAGCAGCTTTGTTGGTCAGGTCACAGCATGACCGAGATTATTGCGGAAGGGCATGAACCAGCTCGGACAAGGTGTCACGGTCGGAATCACGAACAAAGCGATATTTTTTACCAAACCAACCATCTTTATCCACGGTTTCGACGGTAATCCGCGAATTATCACCGAGCACAAGCTCAGGATCTGTCGCTGTAACCTTCCCTTTGTGCCAAGGGTTAAAGATGGTGAGGTGGCTATACTTATCGCCCATCAACAGCGGATAGTGCAACGGCATAAAGCGTTTAACGCCTTTATGGACGTAATCCAGTTTACCGTCAAACTCGATCTTGGTGGAGCAACTATCAAACTCATCGGCATCCGCGGCGCCACAGGCTGAGTGGGCGGCGACCACGCCATCATCACTACCCGGAATAAAGGGAGACGTGGTGCCTAAGAAGTCAGAGCCATTCCCCACAAAGCGGATACGCGGCACTCGGTTATCTGGCCACATCGCTAATTGGCGTGCATTGGCCACTTTCAAGTCGTTCAGTACGCCAATGTTGTCTTTGGTTGGCATTTGTCCCATCCAAAGTGACACGGCTTTTTTCATCGCATGGTTTAGCCAGCCACCACCTTCGGCAAGGTTAACGGCGATGTTGGCTAACTCAACACCGCCACCGGCGCCAGCAAAATCAAAGGTGCCGACAATATTGAGGGGCTCAAGCCCGGCGTTGCTCAGCCAGTTTTCTTGGTTATCGAGCAGATAGCGTGCTACTAGGTCGCCGGTAGAGTGAGTGACTAAAATGCAGCCGGACAGACAGGTTTCTTGCTCGGAAAGATTTTTCAATGCAGGCCATAGGTAATCGGAAGCTATTTTCCCTTCGATGCGTTCATGAGCAGGCCAGTCAATCCGAGCATCAGCATGCTGTAACCAGAAGTTTTGCCAATAGTCGCCGCCATCGCGTACCACCTCATCATGATCAGGACGCGTTTTTAGTTGTGCGGGCTGAAAACCATGCACTAATACAATGTTGTATTGCCCGATGGCAGCAAAGCTTATTGAAGACATCATAAGTAGGGCGATTGCCATCGTTATCTTATAAATATATTTCATTATTGTTGCCAACCTGTTTTGAGTAAACACTCAGTATTATATAGCTTACTATGCAATAACTTCCATAGTAATAAAATACTCACTAATCAATCATTTGACATCGTTGCAAAATCTGTATCTGATTTATTTGTCTGTTTTGTATAGAAAATAAACCATCGTTGGCTATTTATTATCGGTTTTATACGTCTAATCGCCTAATTTTATTGCGGTTATTATTTTTTATATTAATAGAGTGGGTCTCACTTTTATGTAAAATGTGATCTTGTTTCGAATTAAAATGTTTACTATCGCAATGACTTATTGAGTTTTTTATAATCAAAAAGAAAAAGCCTATGATTTACTTCGACGCTGTTGCTAGGAAACTCCACAAAGACCACAAATCGACTCGACTTGGCTTCCGCGAAGCCTTGGTATTGGAGTGCTTGTTGCTGCATGCCCCAAAGACTGTGTGTAAGCAAACTTTGATTTGTTACGCGTGGGGAAATGAATACATTGGTCAAACATCATTAGCCAAATCAATCAGTGCGCTGAGACGAAGCCTCATGGCGATTAGCGCGGATCCGACGTTGGTCGTCACCGTACCCAAGCAAGGCTATCGCATGGTCGAAGGTATGGTAGAAACCAAGACTGTCAGCGAGTCACAGGCAACCGTAGAGCAAACTAAGGTAGCCCCCGTCACGACGAATGCAGCAACGGATATTTCTGCTAGCGACTCGAGGCAGGGCGCTGACAATAAGGCAGTATCGAGCAAACCGATACGCCAGTGTGCCATGATGGCGTTTATGTTATTGGCATGTGTGGCGAGCAGCGTGTTTGTGGTAGGAAAAATCAATGGCTGGCGCTGGAGTGATTTGGTTCAGCGAGGCGGGCTGACACAGAAACGTGTCGGAAGCCTTTACGTTTTTTATCCGCAAGAAACGCGCCTTGACTTTCCAATGGAGCAATTTTTAACCCATAGTCAGTGTGATTGTCTCGTCTACCTAGAAAAAAAGTACAAGTATTCCACGATTTATTTTGTCTCAAGAAAGACGAATCGTAGTGTGCTTATCCGGTATTCACCTTTCAATATTGAGCATGCCACTCATGAAATTGAGCAGTTTCTCGCTGGGGAATAAAAATAGAGTATTTGCTTTATTTTTATGACCCTTTTCGAGAGTGTTTTGTAACACCTTATTATTTAGACTTCCTTTCATAGATATCCTTACTCAAATAATAGAGCTTTAACTCTAATTTATTTTTTTGCTGTGTTTTGCGTGAATTTTATTCCTGAATAAATATCACGTTTTACTTTGTTAGAATAAATATGAATTCAACCTAAAGAAATGAAATATAAAGGGAATTTAAATCATCGTTTTTCATTTTGTTTTCGTTATTGGCTATGAAAAGGTCAACAAGGTCAGCTTTCGAATGGCCGGCAGACTCTAATAACACCTAACAAAAGGAAGACGTCAAATGGCGACAATCTCACGTACAACAACCTTGACTCTCTCCACCATCGCAGTGCTCGTCAGTGCGGGAGTTGCACAGGCGAGAGTCTATCCTGACCAAATTGTCCTCGATACCTTAGGCGATGACCAATGCCGGGCCAACTATCGGCCCTTAACGGCAGACGAGGCAAGTACCCATCGCCACTTTTTGATGGATCGCATGGGGAAATGGCAAATCGCTGGACTTGAAGGCGATTGGGCGATCATGGGTAGCGGCTATAACGGTGAAATCAAACACTACGGCCAAACGAAAGACACATGGTGTTACCCCATCAATGATGAGGGCGAGATTCCGGATTACGCCGCTCAAAGGGCGTTGTTTCCTAAATCATTGAACTTATCACTCTAGCGGCGATCAGATCATCAACGCCTCAAAACCGGTCTCAGATGATGAGCAAAGCCAAGTATAAAATCAGCAATTGGAAGCAATACAATCAAGCACTGATTAATCGTGGTTCGATTACCTTTTGGGTTGATGACGCCGCTATCCAGACTTGGCACTG
>NZ_MEBP01000109.1:0-29109 GCF_001722075.1 Salinivibrio sp. SS2
CCTCACCCTACTCGATGTGCTCAACGGGATGGGTGAGTGCGATTTAGACACCGCCATCGGCGTGAGTGATCACGACCAGCGGTTGACCAAGGCTGGATTGACGTAAGGCTTCTTGCTCCAGCTCGGCACTCAGCAATGGGCTGGTATCCAGCAACGTGGTGTCTAAGGTTAAGGTGAGCGCATCACCGTCTGCACAAAGGCGACTGAGTGGCCGTACGCGGCTGTCTCGGCGGTGGCACAAAATCACCGCCAAACGCAGCAAACGCAGGAGGCGATTGGCACTTTGCGCTGACAAAGCATGTTGGCCATCAATGCGAACCAGTTGCTCACGGTAGTAGCGAAGCAAGGTGGCAATCAGCTGCTTTTGGGCGCGCGTAAAGCCGGGTAAGTCGAGATGGGTGATCAAATAGGCCGCATGGTCGCCGTCTTGTTTAAAGCCAATGCTTAAGCCAATTTCGTGCACACAGGCTGCGGCATGAAGCAAGCTACTGGCGTGGGGCTCTGGCACCCAGTCAGGCGGGCATTGGTGAAGTAAATCCAACGCCGTTTGTGCCACCGCCATGCCATGCGCTTCATCGAGCTGATAGCGAGATTGAATACTGGCGATGGTGCGCGCGCGTATATCGCTGTGGCGCATTGCGGTCATCATTTCATACACCAGACCTTCACGGAGTGCGCCGCCAGCCAGTGTCATGCTGGTGACATCCAAGCATTCAAAAATGGCGATCAGTATCGATAAGCCGCTTGGGAAAACCAAGGCGCGTTCAAGCGTGAGGCCGTCAATGTCGAGTGCATCCATTTGCCCGCACGCAATGGCTTGGTCGCGCAAACGATGGAGTTTTTCCAGCGTGATGACTTCGTCCATGCCTTGCGTGACCATGATTTCTTGCAAGGCTTGCACTGTTCCGCTGGCGCCTACGCAACAATCCCACCCGAGGGCGCGATAGGCGGCCATATGAGGCGCTAATTCCGCTTTAGCTCCGGCAATTGCGGCATCGAACGCCGCTTGATTGAGGACACGGTCGGCAAAGTAGTCTTCAAGGAAGGTCACGCAGCCCATATTAAGGCTTTGCAGTAGCGCGGGCTCAAATTGTTGGCCAATGATCAGCTCGGTGCTGGCCCCACCAATATCTACCACCAAGCGTTTTCCTGGGCCGCCCGAGGTGTGGGCTACCCCTTGGTAGATGGTGCGCGCTTCTTCTTCACCAGAGATGATCTCGATGTTGTGGCCTAATAGTTGGTTTGCTTTGGCGAGAAACGCATCAGCGTTCGAGGCTCGGCGTAATGCGGCCGTCGCCACCACCCGAATATGATCGGCTTCAAAGTCTTGCAAGCGCTCAGCGAAAAGCGCGAGGCATTCCCAACCGCGCTGCATGGCTTCATCACTGAGCTGGCGTTGTGCGTTCATTCCCGCCGCTAGGCGGACTTTGCGCTTAATTTTGGCCAGTGTTTGCACACTGCCAGCCACTTGACGCACAACCAGCATGTGAAAGCTGTTAGAGCCTAAATCAATCGCCGCATAAAGCGACGATGTGTGAGCGGTGGTTCCATCACGACGCATGGCGCGACCTTACCTCATAACTGCCGAATGTTATGCCGACTTTTGTGGGCGTCGACGTTGACGGTTGCGGTTGTTGCCGCTGTTGTTTTTGCCAGTATTACGACGACTGTTCACCTGGCGTTTGGCTATCTTTTTCGGGGCCGGTAAATCCGTGAGCAGTGCGCTGCGATCAAATTCGCTGACCGGAATACTGTGTTCAATGTATTCCTCAATGGCGGGCAAATTGATGGCGTATTCTTCACAGGCAAAGCTGATGGAGCTACCACTGGCACCAGCACGACCAGTACGACCAATGCGGTGAACATAGTCTTCGGCATCATCGGGCAAGTCGTAGTTAAACACGTGGGTGACTTGCGGAATATGCAACCCGCGCGCAGCGACATCGGTGGCCACCAACAAATCAATCTCACCTTTGGTGAATTGCTCGAGGATTTTCACCCGCTTTTTCTGCGGAACGTCACCAGTCAGTAGACCAACGCGATGATCGTCTGCCGCAAGGTGGGCCCAAATTGACTCGCAGCGATGCTTGGTGTTAGCAAAAATGATCGCGCGCTCCGGCCAGTCTTCTTCGATCAAGGTTTGCAGCAAGGGCATTTTTTCGTTGTTAGAAGGCTGGAAAAGCTCTTCTTTAATGCGATGGCCGGTTTTTTGTTCTGGCTCGATCACCACATGCTCAGGATTGGTCATGTGCTCGAAGGCCAGTTCTTGAACGCGATAAGACAAGGTGGCAGAAAACAACATGTTCAAGCGCTTGTTAGCCGCAGGCATACGGTTAAACAAGAAGCGAATGTCTTTGATAAAGCCTAAATCGAACATGCGATCCGCTTCATCCAACACCACTGCCTGAATGCCATGTAAATCAATCACTTTCTTCTTGTAGAAGTCGATGATACGGCCGCAGGTGCCGATTAAAATATCAACGCCTTGCTCAAGTGTTTGTTGCTGTTTGTCATAGCCTTCGCCACCATAGGCAAGCCCTGCGGTGATCGAAGTATGCGCAAGTAATGGTTCCGCATCGTTATAGATCTGAATGGCCAATTCGCGCGTAGGAGCTAGTATGATTGCCCGTGGTTGGTTAGTTTTCCGTGACGCTGGTGCGTCAGTGGTTAACAAGTGATGAAACGTCGCAGCCAGAAACGCCAGGGTTTTGCCTGTCCCCGTTTGCGCCTGTCCTGCAATGTCTTGGCCGGTGAGCAGGACCGGCAATGCCTTTGCTTGGATAGGCGTACATTGGGTGAACCCTTTGGCCTCCAAGCTCTTGAGAACATCGGCGTGCAAGCCGAGCTCGGCAAATTTCTGCTCTGTGATATGCGTCATTTTCATCCGGATAGAATATCAGCTTAGGCTTGCAATACGGAAGCGAATCCAGTCAAATAGTGCCATTATTTACTGGTCGCAATTTAGCCAGTAACAAAAACATGTATTGGAGTAGAAGATGAGCGACAAAATTTTGCAGCTAACCGACGACAGCTTTGACGCAGACGTTTTAAATGCTGCAGGACCTGTACTGGTTGATTTTTGGGCAGAATGGTGTGGGCCATGTAAAATGATCGCGCCAATCCTGGACGAAATCGCCGACGAGTACGAAGGTAAAGTCACCATCGGAAAACTGAACATTGACCAGAACGCAGGTACACCGCCTAAGTTCGGCATCCGTGGTATCCCGACATTGCTGCTATTTAAAGATGGCGGCGTGGCAGCAACTAAGGTTGGTGCATTGTCAAAAACTCAGTTGAAAGAGTTCCTTGACGCTAACCTATAATGTTAAGACGGCCGCCACTGCCTCCCAGTGGCGGTTGTTTTTCTGTCAACTAGACGATACCCCATTTTGGTGCTACCTTATTGCACGGAAATTGTACTTCTGTTCATCTCTCGAACATGCCACTGGTCTCGACACGCTAACTAATTTCAGACCTCAACTTTGACAAACAAGACACTCACCACTATGAATCTTACCGAACTGAAGACTCAACCCGTCTCGACGCTGGTTGCGCTTGGCGAAAGCATGGGACTCGAAAACCTAGCTCGCTTGCGTAAACAGGACATCATTTTCTCGATCCTCAAACAGCACGCAAAAAGCGGTGAAGACATTTTCGGCAATGGCGTGCTGGAAATTCTTCAAGACGGGTTTGGCTTCCTGCGTAGCGCAGACAGCTCGTATTTGGCCGGCCCTGATGACATCTATGTGTCGCCAAGCCAAATTCGTCGCTTTAACTTGCGCACAGGCGATACCATCGCGGGTAAAATTCGTCCCCCTAAAGACGGCGAGCGCTACTTCGCGCTATTGAAAGTTAACCAAGTTAACAGCGACAAACCAGACAACGCCCGCAGTAAAATCCTCTTCGAAAACTTAACCCCTTTGCACGCCAGCGAACGTATGGTGATGGAGCGCGGAAACGGCTCGACAGAAGACATCACTGCCCGTGTGCTCGACTTAGCCTCGCCAATCGGTAAAGGTCAACGTGGTTTGATTGTTGCGCCGCCAAAAGCGGGTAAAACCATGCTGCTGCAAAACATCGCGCAAAGTATCGCTTACAACCACCCAGAATGTGAGTTGATGGTGCTGTTGATCGATGAGCGTCCGGAAGAAGTGACCGAGATGCAGCGCTTGGTGAAAGGGGAAGTGGTGGCATCGACCTTCGATGAGCCAGCAAGCCGTCACGTACAAGTGGCCGAAATGGTAATTGAAAAAGCCAAGCGTTTGGTCGAACACAAAAAAGACGTGGTGATCCTGCTGGACTCGATTACTCGTCTGGCGCGTGCTTACAACACAGTTGTACCGTCTTCCGGTAAAGTATTGACTGGTGGTGTCGACGCCAACGCCTTGCACCGTCCTAAGCGCTTCTTTGGTGCGGCCCGTAACGTGGAAGAAGGTGGTAGCTTGACCATTATCGCGACTGCGCTGGTGGATACAGGCTCGAAGATGGACGAAGTCATCTACGAAGAATTTAAAGGGACAGGTAACATGGAATTGCACCTGTCACGCAAGATTGCCGAGAAGCGTGTCTTCCCAGCCATCGACTTCACGCGCTCTGGCACCCGTCGCGAAGAGTTGCTGACCAAAGCGGATGAACTACAGAAGATGTGGATCCTGCGTAAGATTGTCCACCCAATGGGGGAAATCGAAGGCATGGAGTTCTTGATTGATAAGCTGGCCATGTCGAAGACCAATGATGAGTTCTTTGACGCCATGCGACGTCAAAACTCCTGATCCGGATCGTAATTGTGAAAAGCACTGTCTGCGGGCAGTGCTTTTTTATTGCCTATTGAACGCTGACTTCGCACAATGGTCTCACCTTACATGGATGTAGCTGGATTGCTACAAGTGGTACAGGATTGCAACGGATGGCAAGATGTTTTCGCGTGTTAGTGCTGATAGCATGCCTAGTCGTAGGCACAATGCCCAGCCGCGCAGCGGTCACGGAGGCGTCAACGCCGAGCGGACAAATCGTGACGCAGGCGTTTATTGATGGCTTATTAGAGACGCCTTCTACCCAGCAAGCCATGGCGATCGCGTTTCAGCGACAAATGGCTGATGATATTGACGGATTGCGTGCTCACCTACAAAGCCTGTCGCCGTTGATCCAAGAGGCGACCTTGTACCGACTCCTTTCCACACCCACACGTTTGGATAACCCCGATTGGCGCACTTTCTTGCGCGATCTTAGTCACCAGCAACCGCATTTTTTATTACGTCATCAGCAAGACGGCTATTGGGTTACCACCCCCGCTTTCCACTATGCGGCCGCGGCACGTCAGCAATTAAACCGTTATCAGCACGAGCAACTGACCCAAGAGCTCGGCATGTTATTAAGCTATCGCCAGTTGGTGATTGCTGATTGGGTGAAACCTGACGGCGCAGATTATGCGCGGCGCCGTGATGCCTTGGTAGCGATGATTGGTGACTATGAGGCCAATGGTTTGGCCTATTTGGCCGAGCAATACCTGCATGACCCACGATTACTCTGGCTGCCTGACAACGCGATCTTGGCGGTGCTTGCTGAGAAAACGCAGCATCCGGAACTGTACGCCCGATTATGGCGTCGAGGCACGGATGCGTATAGTTTAGAGGCCTTACATGCCTTGAAAGGACAGGTGAGTGATAGCTTTTCGGTGAGCCAAATGATGGCAGCGGCGAGAAATCCCTCTTTGCGCGACACTGCGATTCGCCAGCTTGCCAGCTTGTCACCGTTGCCAGCGCCGGTTGCTGATTTTCTCGTGGCACAGTTGTCATTGCGCCAAGGTGATCAGGTGGCGCAATTGCTCGTCGAGGCGGGTAAAGGGGAATGGCTAACCGGCTTACAAGCCGAGTTGGGTCCGCTAGGCCGTCAGCACGTTGCATCTGCGTTGTCGTCGCGCTAATGTCACCGCTTCACCGATCCGGATACCGGTTTGCTTGGTATCATTAAGGCGTTTATTAACCCGTTGAGCCTGATATGAAATTTTCCGATCTGCGCGATTTTATCGATTATCTTGAAACCCAAGGCGAGCTCAAACGCATCGCCCAACCGGTGGACCCTGATCAGGAGATCACCGAGATATGCGACCGTACCCTGCGAGCGGGCGGTCCGGCGTTATTGTTCGAAAACCCGATTGGCTATGAGATGCCCGTGCTTGCCAACCTCTTTGGAACCCCAAAACGCGTTGCGATGGGCATGGGGCGTGAGGATGTGCTTGAGCTGCGAGAGGTGGGTAAACTGCTTGCCTACTTGAAAGAACCTGAGCCGCCCAAAGGCTTTCGAGATGCGCTCGATAAACTGCCGGTGTTTCGTCAAGTGCTCAACATGCCAGCGAAAACCGTGCGGCGTCCGCGTTGCCAAGAGGTGGTGCTGAGCGGCGATGAGGTTGATCTGGATAAAATTCCGGTGATGCGCTGCTGGCCTGGTGATGTGGCACCCTTGCTGACTTGGGGGCTGACCATTACCCGCGGACCCAACAAAAAGCGACAAAACCTGGGCATTTATCGTCAGCAAAAAATCGGCAAAAACAAAGTGATCATGCGTTGGTTGGCTCATCGCGGCGGCGCGTTAGACTTGCATGATTGGATGCAAACCCATCCTAATGAACCGTTTCCGGTGACCGTGGCTTATGGCGCTGACCCTGCCACCATTCTCGGGGCAGTGACACCGGTGCCTGATACCTTATCGGAATACGCGTTTGCTGGCTTATTGCGCGGCAGTAAAACCGAAGTGGCTAAGTGTATCAGCAACGATTTGGATGTGCCGGCCAGTGCGGAAATCGTGATGGAAGGCTATATCGATCCCAATGAATACGCGGATGAAGGGCCGTATGGCGATCATACCGGTTATTACAATGAGGTTGAGCGTCACCATGTGTTCACTGTGACGCACCTGACCATGCGCAAAAAACCGATTTACCATAGCACCTATACGGGGCGTCCACCGGATGAACCTGCCGTTTTAGGCGTGGCACTTAACGAAGTGTTTGTGCCGATTTTGCAAAAGCAGTTCCCAGAGATTGTCGATTTCTACCTACCGCCTGAAGGCTGCTCATATCGCATGGCGGTAGTCACCATGAAAAAACAATACCCCGGTCATGCCAAGCGGGTGATGATGGGCGTGTGGTCGTTCTTGCGTCAGTTTATGTACACCAAGTTTGTGATAGTGTGTGACGATGACGTCAACGCACGTGATTGGAATGACGTCATTTGGGCGATTACCACGCGTATGGATCCCGCGCGCGATACCGTGATGGTGGAAAATACCCCTATCGACTCGCTCGACTTTGCTTCGCCTGTGGTGGGGCTGGGCTCGAAAATGGGCCTCGATGCCACCAACAAATGGCAAGGGGAAACCGATCGCGAGTGGGGCACGCCCATTGCCAAAGACCCAAACGTGGTTGCGCGCATCGACGCGATTTGGGATGAATTAGGGATCTTAGACTAATCCTATTGGAATGCGCTAGCATTCACCGTTAACGATAAAAACACAGCCCAAGGCGGTAGTGATGCCGCCTCTTATAACCTCATCGGCTGTAGCAAAACGAACAGAGGAACAGAATGTCGATACTATGTGAAGTGACAGCCGTTGAGCCGTTGGCGTGTCACACCTACCGCATTGTCCTGAAGCCGCAGCAAGCGGTGCGTTATCAGCCAGGGCAATACGTGATGGCGGTGATGGGCGAGAAAGATAAGCGCCCGTTTTCGCTGGCAAGTAGCCCTTGTCGTCAAAATGGCGGTGAACTCGAGCTGCACGTTGGTGCGGCGGACGAGAATCCGTTTGCGTTAGAAGTGGTTGAGAAAGCCAAAGCCGTACTAGAAAGCGGTGAAGCGGGCTTTGAAATTACTGAGCCTGCCGGTGATGCTTGGCTGCGAGAGAGCGATCGTCCCTTGCTACTGATTGCTGGCGGGACCGGTTTTTCTTACGTGCGCAGCATGGTCGATCACTGTATTAGCCAGAAGATACAGTCGCCGATCTTTATTTATTGGGGCGCCCGTACCCCTTGTCAGCTTTATGCCCATGACGAGATGCAAGCATTGGCGGAACAGCATCCGCACATTACCTTTATGCCTGTCGTGGAGCAAGCTGAAGGCGAGTGGCGCGGTAAAGTGGGCAATGTGTTAGAAGCGGTGATGGAAGATTTTGTCAGCCTTGGCGCTTATGACATTTATATCGCGGGCCGTTTTGAAATGGCAGGTGTGGCACGCGACATGTTCTGTAAAGAGCGCGGTGTGAGTCGTGATCATCTCTACTCAGACGCGTTTGCCTTTATCTGATTGAGCCTTCTTTATCGGCTAAGTAAACAGGCAGGGATTTCCCTGCCTGTTTTGTACTTGAGAGACCGAGGTCTTGGGACGGCCTACCTACCGCTGGGCGGCACTTCGCTGGGCGGCACCCCGCTGGGCCTCGACGCGGCGCTTTACCCACGCTTGGTTAAACCACAGCGCGGCTAAAATCAGTATCCCACCGCTGAGTAGCGGCAGAAGATCCGCATCGCGGTTCCAAATCAGCACGTTCACCACAATTCCGGCTGGGATAAGCGCATTGTTCATCACCGCGAGTGCCCCCGAGTTGACCTGCGTAGCGCCTTTGTTCCAAAAGAAATAGCCCAGCCCTGACGCGATAGTGCCTAGATAAATTAATACACCCCACTGGGTTGGTGTAGCAGGCAGTTTGTCGCTGTTGCCCAACAGTGCGAAAGCCAGCACGCCCACCACTAAGGCGCCAAGATAAAACCAACCAAACACCGCGTGTTGGGGAAGGGGCGTTTGTTCCTTCTCAATCAGGTATTTGTAACCGACTTGGCCAATCGCAAAGCAAAGGTTCGCTCCTTGAACCACTAAAAAGCCGACCAGAAAGTCTGGATTGACGGTGGCGTAGCGGATCACCACGGCGCCGAGCACCGCTATCGCGGCGGTGACCAGATACCAAGCGCTAAACTGACGCTTCAAGGCATCGTAAATCAAGGTGACGTAAAGCGGGGTAAAGACGGTAAACAGCAGCACTTCTGGCACTGACAAGAATAGGAAAGACTGATAGAAGAAGCAGTACATGATGCCGAGCTGACATGCCCCGACCAGCATCAGTTGAGCGGCAAAGGTCGGCCTTACTTGGCGAGGACGCAAGAAGGGTAAAAAAACCAACCCAGCGAGTACAATCCGCATCAGGACTGCGAAATAACTGTCCACTTGGCCGGCGAGATACACCCCAATCAAACTAAATGAAAAGGCCCACAGCAGTGTGACCCCGCTAAGATACCCCATGACTCGGTTCCTTCGATATTGTAAATAAAAAGGCAGTGTACCGTTTCATCACGGGGACGCAATTGGTTCGCTGAACACAGTGCAATAAGGTCCAAAAGAAGGCGGAGTGACCGCCTTCATTGCCCTGTGTGACGCCAGAGATTAGTCGCGGATCGGCACCATCAACAGATCGACCGGTGTTTTGTTGATAAGTTGCTTGGTCGATGAGAGCAGTGAGCTCCAAAAGTCTTGGTGATGGCCAACGACAACCAAATCAATTCCCATGTTTTGAATCGATTCTGTAATCTCTTCAGCAAGGTCGCCGCTGCTAACCAAGGTATGAGTCACTGGCACCTGTGCGTTGCCCGCCAGTTGATTCAGTTTGTGCTGAGCTTCTTCAATGACGCGGTTACGCGATTCGACCAAATTAATATCGATAAGTCCGGTATAAAGCTCGGCGTAATTCACATCGATGTGGACCAGCGATAATTTCGCGCCGACAGCTTGGGCAAGAGAATCGGCTTTGGCAACCAAACGTTCGCTGTCTTCCGACAAATCAACAGCAACCAAAATATGCTTATATGACATAGAGTTATCCTTTTTATGTGAGGTTGTCATCGCAGTCTAGCGAGCTTGCGTATTAAAAACAGTCACTGCGATCGCATTCCGATTAAGAATTCGACAATGATGTTTGTCATAAATTCGGCAGATGACTCGGCACCACACACGTTTGTCGGCGATATCCGCTTGAAAAGGGACGTGCTGCTGGTCAGAATGACAGCTAACCCCAAATAAAGAGGACGTTTTATATGTTAGCACCCGCCATGGTTGACAGGCTCAATGAGCAGATCAATTTGGAGTTTTTCTCATCAAATCTATACTTACAAATGAGTGCTTGGTGTGAAGACAAAGGATTTGAAGGCGCTGCGCGATTCCTCCATAAGCACGCGCAGGAAGAAATGCAGCATATGCAGCGTCTTTTCACCTACGTGAGCGAGACTGGTGCGATGCCTATTTTGGGCTCAATCGACGCACCGCGCCACGAGTTCGCATCATTGGGCGAAGTGTTCCGTGAAACCTATCAACACGAGCGTTTAATCACGGAAAAGATCAATAGCCTAGCGCACGTTGCGTTTACGACTCAGGATTACTCGACCTTTAATTTCCTGCAGTGGTACGTGGCTGAGCAGCACGAGGAAGAAAAGCTGTTTAAAGGCATACTCGATAAGATCGAGTTGGTGGGCGAAGATGGCAAAGCCTTGTTCTTTATTGATAAAGACTTGTCTGCCATGGCTCAAGAGGACTCATCGTCAGTGATGGACGGCACCGCAGGGCTGTAAGTTTATCTTTCTCCCTCGGCCGCCTCACTGGGTTGCGGAGGGAGATGTATATGAACGGTGATATCCTAATTGTGGCAGTGTTTACCGTCACATTGGTTAATTTTGCGCGCTACTTGTCTTCACTACGCGCACTGGTTGTGATGTTACGCGACGCCAATCCATTGCTTTATCAGCAAATTTGTCGTGGAGATAACAACTTTTTCTCACTCTCACCCCAAGGCGATATTTCTCGTCAAAAGCGCCTGTACCAGTACATTCGTAGCCAAGAGTACTTGCACCATCATGACGAGCTGTTTGTGGGTAAGTGCAATAAAGTTCGTCACCTGTTTATGCTCAATGTGGCATTGTCCGGTGCCTTGCTCGCGACCTTTTTTCTTGTCGCTTTTGCGGGCTGGTAAGCGAACGCTCTCATATCCAACAAAATGCTGACTCAGGTCAGCATTTTTTTTGTTAGGCTGACAACATTCTGAGAAAACCGTCTGTTGAGGAAAGCATGCAAAGCCTAATTGACTGGTGGCAGACCCTACATCAAGCCGCCGCGTGGGAATGGATTTCCGATGTGGTCACTTTAACTGGTTTTAGTGCTATCGCGTGGGCGATTTGGCATGTACTGGTGGGGCGACTTAAAGCGCTGGCGGAAAAGACCATTACCCGCTGGGACGATATTATTTGGCCGGCTATCGATACACCGCTAAGTACGCTGATTTGGCTATGGCCTGCCTCGCACTCCATTGAAATTATCATTGATAATACCGCTGGCGATGTCTCGCTCAGTTGGCTCACCTTGGTGCAAGACTTGGTGGTGGTGTGGGTGGTCATTTGGATTTTGCTGCGCTTGGTCAATAGTGGTGAAGAAGTCATGATTGAAACCGGCAATCGTGATCACACCACCATCAACACCATGGGCAATGTACTGCGCGCTCTGTTTGTGTGCGTGGGGATTATTTCTTTGCTGCAAAGCCTCGGGGTCAGTGTTTCCGGCCTACTGACCGTTGGTGGGGTCGGGGGTTTAATTGTTGGTTTTGCCGCCAAGGACTTGTTGTCGAACTTTTTTGGTGGGGTGATGATTTACTTTGATCGCCCATTTAAAGTGGGCGACTGGGTACGCTCCCCCGATCGCAACATTGAGGGCACGGTGGAAAAAATTGGTATTCGCATGACGGTGGTACGCACCTTTGATTTGCGCCCTTTATACGTGCCCAACTCGGTATTCAGTAACGTAGTGGTGGAAAACCCCTCGCGGATGCTGAATCGCCGCATTTATGAAACCATCGGACTGCGCTATCAAGACGCCGATAAAATCAGCGCGGTGATTGATGATGTCTATGCCATGCTTGAAGCCCACCCAGACATCGAGACCCGACAAACCTTGATTGTGAACTTCAACAGCTTTGGGCCACACTCGCTCGATTTCTTTATTTACACCTTCACCAAAACGGTGAACTGGCAACGTTATCACCGCGTGAAGCAGGACGTACTACTGCAAGTGATTGGTATTATTCATCGGCACGGTGCGGATATTGCCTTCCCAACCCGTACGTTACATATGGACCCCGGTATGATTGAGCAACACGCAGGTGCCATGGTGCCACCGCCTGAAGCGCGGGCGCGTTAAATCGCGCTTGCCGCTCACGTGCGGGCTGCTACAATGCCGCTCCCACAGGGTGAGCAGAGAATAAACAGGTAAGCGTGTGACTGAGTATGATGTAATTGTGATTGGCGCCGGTGCCGCCGGATTGATGTGTGCGGCACAAGCTGGCCAACGTGGTCGCCGTGTTTTGGTGGTGGACCATGCCAAAAAGCCGGGCCGCAAGATCCTGATCTCAGGCGGCGGACGCTGCAATTTCACTAACTATGATGTCACCGCGAATAACTTCCTGTGTGAAAACCCGCACTTCGTCAAATCCGCATTGGCGCAATACAGCCAATGGGACTTTATTGGTCTGGTGGCCACCCATGGCGTGGCCTATCACGAGCGAGACCATGGCCAGTTGTTTTGTGATGACAGCGCCAAAGATATCGTCAACCTGCTGTTGGCCGAATGCGACCAAGCCACCATCAGTCAACGCTATCGCTGTGAAGTGCATGATATCGAGCAAGAAGAAGCTGGCTTTCGCCTTAAACTCAATGGCGAGCCGGTGCGCTGCCAGTCGTTGGTGGTCGCCACGGGCGGTCTTTCCATGCCCAAGCTCGGTGCCACGCCCTTTGGTTACCAGCTTGCCGAACAATTTGGCTTAACGGTGCTACCCACTCGCGCCGCCTTGGTGCCGTATACCTTGCACCAAGAAGACAAAACCCGTTTTGCCGATATTTCTGGGGTGTCGGTGCCGTGTTCGATCACCACCGAGTCTGGCGTTTGCTTTTCCGAGAATCTACTCTTTACCCATCGCGGCTTATCGGGGCCGGCGGTGTTGCAAACCTCCTCGTTTTGGCAGCCGGGTGAAGCGGTCACCATCGATTTACTCCCTAGTGAGTCGCTAAAAGACGTGCTGGTGGCGATGCGTGATAAGCACCCCAACCAAACCTTAAAAACCGCACTGTCTCGCCTATTCCCCAAACGCTTGGTCGAGGTCTTGATTGCGCGCGATAGCTTGCCGGATAAACCGCTCAAGCAGCTCGATGACAAGCAGCTCGATCAACTTCATCACTACTTTCACCAGTGGTCTATTGCGCCAAACGGCACCGAAGGTTACCGCACCGCAGAAGTGACGCTTGGCGGGGTAGATACCCACGCAATTTCCTCGAAAACCCTTGAAGCGCGAGATATCCCCGGCCTGTATTTTATCGGTGAAGTGCTTGATGTCACCGGCTGGCTCGGCGGCTATAACTTCCAATGGGCCTGGAGCTCCGGCTGGGTCGCCGGGCAGCATGTGTAAAAAAACATGCTTGGATGCACATTATCTTACTGAATTTATTGCTTAATCGCTAATCACGTAGAGAATCTGCTGCGGGGTGGATAAAGGATGAAGACTCCCCGTTTTTCCTTAAGTAGAGCCAAGGAGTGGTTGAGTGATTTCTTTTCTAAGCGTGAGAGAGATATGCCGGGGTATATCGAATAAAAACACGCTCTATACGTTTCTATTTGTGCTGCTTCACCAGTCATCGATTGCTTTTTCTATTTTCGCCTCTGTGATGGTTTCAGGCTATATTCTTGAAATTAGTCAATATTATGAAGCATTGAAGCTCTGGGTGTTCCTATATATTGTCGCGATGATTCTTCCCCATATAATCGGCTACTTTTCTGATGTGTATAAAGAAAAGTGGTTGAGTGAATCACTAAGTCGATTTTGGCAATCCGCGACTAAACGCTATCAATCTTGCACTGACAGTCGCACAGTCGACCATACGCTGGGCGTGTACGTTTCTCAGGGAAAGAGTGCGATTTCTGACTTTATTGGCTATGCCTTTTGGGGGATGTCGTCTGGGCTCAACTTCTTCCTGAGTCTGCTAATGATCACCGCTTTTATTGATTGGCGTTTTTTTGTCAGCGTTATGATCAGTGTGCTGCTTATCTTGGGGGTCAATAAACTCATTTCCTCGCATCTGGAAAATAACGCTGTCACCACCCATAAAGCGGGTTCATCACTGACGTCAACGTTATCGACTATCCATGACAATGTACATTCTGGTTCGTCGGTGAATGGGCAATTACGTTTATGAACATAGTTTATCCAAAGAAACCGTATTGGCTAGAAGCCTACACTAGTTCGAAACTTGACCTAGTGTGTTTTTGTTTAGCGAGGTAGCACAATTTTTGGGAACTGCAATATTTTTTGTAAGAAAATATAGACAACGCTGGCCGGATGTGTGAATATAATGTGGTTTTATTGAACGAAAAGTTTCATTTTTGTGTTATGTGCGTTACCAAAGCCGAGGGAGATGGCTTGGTTAGGGCCTTTCATTACTTAGTAAAGTGCAAATGGAAATTGTGCTCTCCACTTCCCTTCTAGTAGTTTGCCTCATCGAATGTTTACATGATCCGGTCAACATTTGGCGGTTACTTTATTACGGCTAAGCCATAAGCAAATACCGCTGTTATTCGCATAGGTGAATTTGGTTCGGGCCGATCATTTGATACGAGCGCGGCCGAGGCCTACCTAATAATAATCATTGACCGAAAAGGGTATAAACTAGCAGCGTAAAATCGATGTTAATTTGAAAGCTGGAAATTGAATAACAGTACGTTAAATAAATTACCTTATTATCAATTATGGAGATGAGTGCTATTTTGGTTCAGCTTCCTTACCAGAATTGGGTCTGTTGAGTTAGTGAGTTAGCAATTAGACTCATTGGGGGAGTTGATGATTAGGAAATAAGAAGTCTCATTTGAGACTCTCTTGGCTTTCGAAAGTCACTGACGAACGACTACGCAATGACATTTGAACCTCATGATATTAGTAACTACTTAATGGAAGAGTGTTAATCATGCTGCAGACGAGAGTGTTGCACTTCGCAGTTGAATCCGCGGCAGGTTTCAACTATTCAACAAGAGGTTACAACGATGAAATTTTCTGATTTGTTGGCAGCTATTCTGGTAACTGCAGTATGGGGTGTCAACTTTAGTGTGATTAAATTGGGACTAAACACTTTAGACCCCTTTGTGCTTGCTGGGCTGCGCTTTTTATTATGTGCAGTACCTACGGTATTTTTTATCCGTAGGCCCGATGTACCAATGAAGACAGTGGCACTTTATGGGGTGATTTTTGGTGTTGGTCTTTGGGGAATGGTGAACCTCGGAGTATTACTAGGTGCTTCGGCGGGAGTCGCATCATTAGTGTTACAGTTTAGTGCTTTTTTGACCATCTTCATGGGGTTGATTTTTTTGAAAGAAAAGATCAGTAAACAACAAATGGTCGGCTTTGCCATGGCATTGGCTGGTCTTGCCTTTATTATTAGCCTGACTGATGGTTCGATAACTTTGTTGGGTTTAGCCGCGGTGTTGTTTGGCGCGTTGAGCTGGAGTTTTGCAAATATTGTACTGAAAAAATCTGGCACAAAGAATGTCTTTGGTTTTTTGGTTTGGTCATGTTTATTTTCGCCGGTGCCACTGTTTGTGATGGGGTATTTCACAACCGGCCCACAAGCCTATGCTAATGTAACAGATAACCTCAACACGATGGCCATTTTCTCTGTTTTGTTCCAAGCTTATCCAACAACGCTTATTGGCTATTGGGTGTGGAATTTTTTGATCAGCAAATATCCAGTTTCTAGTGTTGCTCCGTTATCTTTACTAGTGCCAATCTTTGGTTTTGCTGGTAGCTCGGCGATCTTTAGTGAGGTAATTGGTACTGAGAAAATAATCGCTTGCACTCTCATTTTATCGGGTCTTGTCGTGGCATTATACGGCAATAAGGTTCGTAGCTTATTTAAGCCCTCTGCTACTACCTAGATCTTGCTGTTCTTCTTTTACCTGTCCTCGTGGTTTTGTGGGGACAGGGTCAAGTTCTCTACATCAGGAAAAGAACGCTGTCACCACCCATGAAGCGGGCTTGTAACCCTCCCTAACAAAACTGGTTATTAGAAAATAGCTCGGGTCACTTGATTCTGGATGAATGGGATGCGTTTCTCGACTCAGAGAATACGAAAAAGATAGGTGCGCTGATTGATTCATATGCAGATAGCCGAGTTATTATTGAGGTCCGCCAATAGGCCGCGTTTCTGTCGGTCTTGCGAGGAGTGCTCAATCCTCAGATGTTTGCTTTTGTGTTGTTTGCAATAAACGGCACATCATAAGCAATGATTGGTTTATGTGATCTTGATTCTAAATGTTCTCTAGTTGACTGTTTTTTGTCTAAAAAATGGCAATCTTTCTTGCGCGCTGTTACATTAGCGCGCGCTTGCCATGTCGGATAAAAATTATTCGGCGCTGTGAACCCGCGATGCGCTGGATGGGCTCGCGGTACCCTAGGGACGGGGTGACGGCTGTTCACTATTGCTACCTCGGTTATCGGGGAGTTTGGAATTAACCTGTCGTTGCTTTGAGAGCCGTTCCCATGCAGTTATCACTAAAACAAAAATTAATTGGGGCATGCTTATCTGCTGTTTTGCTGATGGCCGCCTTTCTCACCTGGCTTGCTGTAAGCCAAATTCAAGCCCAAACCCAGTCGAGCATCTATAGCCGCGTCAGTGGTATCGCCGATGCGGCGACCGAATCGATCAGCGGTTGGGTGCAAATCCGTGCTGATATCACCAGTGCCTTTACCGATTACACCAGCAGCAGCCATCGTGTGAGCTATTTACAGCAAGCGCGTGAGGCCGGTGGGTTTGACGATATCTATTATGGTACTCCCCAAGGCGCCATGTATCGCTCGCGCCCAGAGCGCAACCGCGATGATTATGACCCTCGCGCCCGCCCGTGGTACAAGCAAGCCGTGAGCGCAGGTAGCCCGATTATTACCACCGCATACAGTGATGCGATTACCGGTGCGATGCTGGTGACCTTGGCCGAGCCGGTGCGTCGTAATGGCGAATTAATCGGTGTGGTGGGCGCAGATGTGTTGATTGACCAGCTGATCCGTGACGTGACCCAATTAAACGTGGGCAAAAATGCGAACGCGATGCTGCTAGGCGCCGATGGCACCTTCCTCGCCCACAAAGATAAAGCGCGCCTGCTAAAACCGTATCGCAGCTTGTCTCCTGAGCTGAATGAAAACCGCGTGCGTCAGGCGTTGGCACAGCAATCGTTAGTAGAATTGCCTGTCGATGGCGTTGATAAACTGTTTTACTTTGCCTCGGTTCCTAACACCGATTGGGTGCTGGCGATTGAGCTGGATAAGCGCACCGAATACGCCAGCCAGGGTGATGCCTTGTTCGATCTTATACTGACAGCCCTCGTTATCACCTTGCTGGTGGCCGGTGCTGTGACTTGGTTGATGCACGTGTTGTTCCGTGACTTGCTCAATGTGTCCGCTGCGCTAGAAGAAATTGCCTCCGGTGAAGGGGACTTAACCCAGCGCCTTGAGCCACACAGCAATGATGAAATTGGTAAGCTCGCCAACAACTTCAACCGCTTTGTCGGCAACATGCACACCATGGTGTCTCATTTGCGCCAGTTGTCTGGCTCGCTCAAACAACAAGCCGAGCTGACCGCGGCACAAGCGGAAGAGCGCTCCACCCGGATTGGTCATCAGCAAGATGAAATCAATATGGTGGCGACCGCTATCCATGAAATGGCCTCGGCGACCCAAGATATTGCCGGCAATGCCGATAACACCGCGCGCACCGCCCAAGAGACCGAAAGCGTCGCCAACGATGGCGGCCAGCAAGTGGAGCAAAGTAAGCACTCGATCACCGAGCTTGCCCGTGAAGTGGAAGCGGCGACCGGTGTGATTGGTGAGCTGGATCAGCATGCGCACAGCATCACTAGCATCTTGTCGACCATTCAAGAAGTGGCCGAACAAACCAATCTGCTGGCGTTGAATGCCGCGATTGAAGCGGCACGCGCCGGTGAGCATGGCCGTGGTTTTGCGGTAGTGGCTGATGAGGTACGGATATTGAGCCAGCGTACTCATGCTTCAACCACCGAAATTCAGCAGATGATTGATACCTTGCAGCAGGCAACCGGTCGCGCGGTGACCATGATGCAAGATAGCCAGCAACGTGCGCATGCCAGTGTGGACGATGCCAGCGCGGCGAACGAAAGCTTGAGTCAGATTGTCGCGGCGGTGAGCCAGATTAGCGATATGGCTACCCAAATTGCCTCGGCAGCGGAAGAGCAATCGAGCGTCACCGCGGAGATCACCCGTAACTCAGAGGGCATTCGCGATGTGTCCAATGAGCTATCGACCGAAGCGGATGAAGCCGCGCGTCAAGCCGCGACGTTATCCGAGCTTTCTCATAGCCTTGAGCAAGAGATCAGCCGCTTTAAGCTGTAACCCATAAACGACTTAAACGCCGGGCATGGCAGCGCGCTGTGCTCGGCGTTTTTTTGTTCACGCGTTTGACGTCAGCATCTTGGGGACGGGGAGCGGTGTGGTGTGATGGTGGCGATCGGCCTCGTAGCTGTCCATAAAATGGGCAAGAAAATGGTCCAGCTGCGTGGCGGCGTTTACGTCACCTTGGCTTCGTAGTAATGCACTCACCGCTTCACTGGTACACAGGTGTCCCGGTGGCTGGTTGCGCCTAAGCGTATATTGCGAGGCGGCAGTCGACGGCAAACTGACCCGCGGCAGACGATGGAGCCACGGGCTTTTATTGAGCATTTTTCGCGCCTGCTGCCAGGTTGCATCCAGCACCACAAACTGTAACGGCGCGCGAGGTGCATTGGTGGCGGCTAACGCCTCCGCGCGAGAAACTGACCTATCCGCGCAAGAGACAGACCGAACCGCGTCAGCGAATAGTCTATCGGCGGGGACGGCATCGTCACTGGGAAACAACAACCAAGGTGACACATCACCGCGCGCCCAGCTGTCGAGCAAGGCTTGCGGTGGTTGTTTGCGTTGCCAAATCTCTATCTGAGTGTGGGGTAGCGCCGCTTTAACCAGTTTGCCGGTGTTGGATTGGCGCGCCGCTTCGTTTTCGTGCATCACCAGTACGCATTGCAATTGGCTTTCTAGCGGCCAATAGCAGTGACAGATACAGTGATAGGTAAAACCGCATTGGCGGCAGGGCGAACGGGCCATCAGACTCTCCTCAAGGTGTCAGGTTGCTATTGTGCGCAAGTCCGACAAGGAATGCGAGCCCGCGTGCCACGGTCGCTTGTGTCTACGTTATTCTTCGCCTAATACCGCCCCTTGTTGGGTGGCATAGATGCCATCGGCAAATAATGCTGTGTCTGAGCCATCCGGTTTGGGCGCGCGAGGTGCCGTGCTGGGGTTGAGTGGATAACGCTGCCCATCAAATCGCATCACATGGTGGCCGGCAGGCGCACCGCCACCACCGACCGGCACGACCAAATCATGCCAACCCTGGCTTTGGCTGCGAGCTAATAAAAGGGGCACATGCACCAGTGTCATGCGGCTATTAAACTGCCAGCCTTGCGCCTCGCCCTTAAACACCAATAAGGTGCAGCCGCCACTGCCACAGCTGTCGGTTAAGACCAATAGCTCAGGTTGCCCGTCTTGATTAAGGTCGTGGGTAAGCCAGCGATAAGTGAGTGGGCCGACTTGACCGTTATCGCGAAGGTAGTCTCTGAGTGCTTGTTCAACGCGTGGGTTTTTCTCGGCGCTGCCTTTAACGCCGGTTTGGTTCGATACGTTCACGGCATCCCCGACTTTGAGCCTTAGCGTTAACCCGTCATGACCCAGTGAATAGGTGTTGCCATTAAAGGTTTCCTCGGAGGCGGTGAGGGTAAACCCGTTGCGTGTATATATGCGCTCAGACACTACCATTTGCTCACCACTGCGGGTAGTGAGCACTTGGACTTGATTGTCCCCGACCGGCTGCCAAACCCCGGTTTCTTTAGTCACCGTTTCCCCTTGCGGGTGGTAGGTGGTGATGGCGCTATGATCAGGCAGCAAGGTAAGCTGTGTGGTTAAAACCGGCTGACCGGGGCTTTGACTTTGCCCTTGATATTCGCCCGCCCAATGCTGCGAGTGATCATACGAGGGCATCAGAGCACAGCCTTGGTAGGTGCGTTGGGACGTTTTTAGGGTCGCGCGCCAACCGTACAAGGTGGTATCACTTTGCTGGCAGCCAGTTGCGGTTAGCGTTAATGCGGCATTGCGCGCACGGAAATGGGCGGTGCTGTCATCCATCTGCTTTCCTGTCAGCGGTACCTCTTGGCTATCCCCTTCGCTTTCCCACGCCATATTATGTTCGCCAACGGCGGCGGACCACATGCGTGGTGATTGTCCGTCCGCCAAGACGGCGTGGCGGGGTTGCGCGCAGCTATTGAGTTCGGTAGTGACTAGATTGATACGCGTCATGGTGACTGACGCAGGGTAGTCCGCGCTGAAACCACGGCTTTCCACTGGGGTAAAGAAGCCTTCAAATTCACCATACACAGGCCCACCCAGTTGATCGAGTGCCGTGCGTTGCTCATGGCTTAAGTTCAGCCAGTATTGCTTTTGACTGCCACAGGGTGTGAAGCTGGCCGTTTCAGGGCTGACAGAGACCATACCACTGAGCATAAACGGGGTCGGTGTATGGCTGAGCCCCGAGTCTCGCGTGTCACTGCGATGCCCCAGTTCAATAGGGCCTTTCGATGAGGTACAGCCGACTAACGTGAGTAGGCTAGCGGTGGCGATCACCAGTAAGCGATGGGGACGTTGCACACGACACTCCTTGTGAATAATGGGCTCGTGCCAGACTTGCACCGACACACACTGACGGGCAAGATTGCCGACAACTGTATCGAGTGAGAGTGAGCCAACATGGGTTATTGGTTATTTAAAACAGAGCCAGATACGTTTTCGATAGACACCTTAAAGCAGCAAAAGGTTTCATGCTGGGAAGGGGTGCGCAATTATCAAGCGCGTAATATGTTGCGTGATGAGGTTAAGGTAGGCGATCAGGTGTTGATTTACCATTCCTCTTGTAAGCATGTCGGAGTGGCTGGTATGGCGACCGTGACTCGCGAGTGTTATCCCGACCATACCCAATTTGAGCCAGACAGTGGCTACTTTGACCCTAAAGCCACGCTAGAAGCCCCGCGTTGGTTTATGGTGGATGTGGCGTATCAGCGTCATTTACCGTTGATTACGCTGGCGCAGATGAAACAAAACCCTGCGCTGGCTGAGATGCCGTTGGTGAAAAAAGGTAACCGGCTGAGTGTGATGCCGGTTACCGCAGCGCAATGGCAGGCCATTCTGACGATGGCGGGGGAGTCGTGCATCGTCAGGTGACATCCTTGGCTCACACTGTGAGCTAACCGCTTAGGATTGTGGTGCGAGCAGGTGCGCGTTTAGGTAGCGCGCGACTGCCTCATCGGCGTGGCTGCCAATAATCGCGTTGTCCGACAAGGTCGCTTTGACGCGCGCTTGGGCGGTAGCCATCACCAAGCCGCGACCGGCAGCACGCAGCATCTCGACATCGTTCATGCCATCACCAAACGCGATACAGTCGGCCAGATTGAGCTGATGACGACGCGCGACTTCCTCGAGTGCGGCTCCTTTGGACACCCCATTGCCCATCACTTCCAAGCAGAAGGGAGTCGAGAAAGCGATACTGATGTTATCGCCGTATTGCGACAAAAACTGATGCTCATATTTGAGTAAGTGGTCGTGATCATGACGAATAAAGAAAATCTTCGCGATGTTATCGACCGGTGGATTCTCCACATCAAACTCTTTGGCGTTAAAGCCAGAGTCTTGGTGATAACGCGCGAGCTCTTCATCCATTTTGCTCAACAGCCAATCATTATCGCGATATAGGTGAATGGTGACGGTTGGGTCGTGCTTCACCTCGTTAATCAGGTTTGCGACGATCGCGGGATCAACGTTGTGCTGATACACCAGTTGGTCATTGCTGTCGTGTACACGGGCACCGTTAGAGGTGATCATGTAAGCAGGGATCCCCACGGTTTCACGAATGCTTGCCACATCAACATGATGACGTCCGGTGGCGAACACAAAGTGAATGCCTTGCTGGTGGAGTTGTTGCAGCACCTGCTTGGTATAGGGGGCGATACGGTGCTCGGGGGTTAGCAAGGTACCGTCCAAATCAGAAGCGACGAGTTTGTACATCATGTCCTCATTGGTTCAGGCGATCATAATCACAGTATGCTCTGAGTCTACTGCAACTTATTGGGGTTAAAAAGGGAACAGTATCACTGTCTTTTTTCCGCTTTTACTCGCCAACATAGCGCGAGAAAAAGGCATCAATCTCACGCAGTGCTGTGACTCTGTGATTATCCGTTTCGAATAAAATTTCATGCCGAGCACCGTCGAACGTTCGCCATTGGCTGGATTGACCGGCTTGTTTACGCACGGCGTGAAATTGTGACATCGCTGGATTAGAAACGATCAATTCTTCGCCCGCTTGGCAGATAAACGTCGGGGTGGTCAGCGAGGGAGCAAGGGCCAGACAGCGCGTCCCCGCGGCTAATCCTTCCGCTATCCAACGCGCGCTGGGCCCACCAATTTGTAGCTGTGGCTGGTTGATATAAAGCTGGCGAAACCACGCATAACGGGCACGAGAATGCGTGAGACGATTTTGCTCAAAGGGTACGTGGCGATAGCCGACTTGGCCGGGTCCAAAGCGTGGAGGATGTTGATAGCGCGCTAAGGAGCGACATAACCAAGGTGCGATACGTCCAAGCCAAGGGCTCACTTGCACACCAAACATGGGGGCCGTCAGCGCGATAGCCTGCACAGCCCCCGGATACTGGTGGGCGTATAAGGTGGCAATTGCCCCGCCCATTGAATGGCCGAGCATAAACCAATCATCATAATGACGGTGGGCGCGGACTTGTTGCATAAAGGTCGCCACATCCGCGACATAATCATCAAAGCGTTCGACATGGCCCAGATCGCGTGGTTTTAAGACCAAGCGTTGAGACAAGCCTTGGCCGCGGTGGTCAAAGCTGTAGACGTCATAGCCCATCTGAAAGAGATCGTAGAAGATCTCTTGGTATTTCATCACGCTTTCAATCCGGCCATTAATCACCACCACCGCTTTGGTGTGCTTGGGGTGAGTAAAACTGCACCAATGCAGTCTCAGGCCGCCTTCGCCATGAAATGTGCCCTGTTCGCGCTGTTGCCAAAAGGGGGTAATGGCGTCTTTAAAGGCATCGGTAAATTGGGCTTCCCGCGCCATTGCGTCAGGGTCAAAGGCCGCCGGTTTATCGGCATGAGCTGGGGTTGTCATTGTCATTGCTTACCATCGCTGTGATAAAGCTACTATAACCGCCTTCGGGTAGGGATGAAAATGACGGGATAATGAAAAGAAAAAGGCAAGCATGACTGCATGCTTGCCGAAATCATCCTACTGGGGGAATTACTGATTGAAGTTGTAATACGTTTCTGCGCCGGGGCCGACAGGCAAACCTAGCACAAAGACCCAGACGTAGAACAAGATGCTCCATCCCACCATAAAGATCATCGAGTAGGGCAGCATGGTGGCAATCAAGGTGCCCATACCGAGGTTTTTCACATAACGGGAGGCGACCGCCAGAATCAGGCCAAAGTAGCTCATCATCGGCGTAATAATGTTGGTGACGGAGTCGCCAATCCGATACGCCGCCTGAATGGTTTCTGGGGCATACCCCACCAGCATCAACATAGGCACAAAAATCGGTGCGGTGATAGCCCATTGCGCGGACGCCGAGCCGAGCGAGAGGTTAATCAGGCCACACATCAAGATGAAGGCAAAGAATAATGCTGGTCCGGTTAAACCGATGGTCTGTAAAAAGTCAGCGCCGCCGACGGCAATCACTTGGCCAAAGTTGGTCCATTTAAAGAAGGCGACAAATTGGGCGGCGAAAAACACCAATACGATATACATGCCCATGGCGCTCATCGACTTAGACATTGAATCAATCACGTCGCGATCGTTATTGATGGTGCCGACGGTGCGACCAAACACGATACCTGGGACGGCAAAGAACACCATAATAAAGGCGACAATGCCTTTCAAAAACGGCGACCCTGCCACTTCACCGGTTTCTGGATGACGAAGTGGTCCCCACTCTGGGACGATGGTCAGCGCCAAGATACCACTGACAATCAACATCGAAATGCCGGCATTACGAAGACCGCGCTTCTCGTCCTCACTCAGTTTACTGGCAGAGGCAGCGGTGACATCTTCCGAGGCTTGGTTGTAGTCATATGCCCCTAACTTGGGCTCGACAATTTTATCGGTGATCCACGCGCCGACAAAGGCGATAAAGAAGGTGGAGACAAACATGAAGTACCAGTTCATTTCTGGGCCGACACTGTAGTCTGGGTCAATCATTTGTGCTGCCGACTCGGTGATCCCAGACAGCAAAGGGTCGACCGTGCCTAACAATAAATTCGCCGAGTAACCGCCGGATACGCCTGCAAACGCGGCGGCAAGGCCAGCCAATGGATGACGACCTAATGAGTGGAAGATCATCGCCGCAAGTGGGATCAGAACGACATAACCCAACTCTGAAGCAGTATTCGACACGATACCGGCAAACACGATGGTAAAGGTCACGGTACGGCGCGATGCCCCCATTACCAGCCCGCGCATCGAGGCTGACAATAGTCCCGAATGCTCTGCGACCGATACACCCAGCATGGCGACCAGCACGGTGCCGAGTGGGGCAAAGCCAGTAAAGTTTTTCACCAAGTTGGTGACTATCATTTGCAAGCCTTCGGCGTTTAGTAGGCTTTGTACATAAATCATGCCATCAGCGGCACGTCCTTTCGCGCCCTCAGGGCGAGGGTCGGCGACGGCAAGATCAAAGTAACCGGCAATACCGGACGCGAGTAGAATCGCGACACAGAAGATTGCGAACAGTGTCACTGGGTGAGGAAGCAAGTTGCCGAGCCATTCGACGGTATCGAGAAAGCGTGTAAACAGCGTGCGCTTGTGCGGCCCACCTTGTTGCTCAGTGGTACTTGAGTGCATGTCATCGTCTCCTTGGTTGAACTGCATTTTCCCGTCTCTGGGAAAAGGAGGCCGGATGTTAATTGTTTTTTTAACTGTATTGCAAGATTAAACACTAATTTTTAACTCAATAACCCGATCCGCGTACTGGTTTTATGGATAAAAACTGACATATTTGACTGTATCTTTGCGCATTTGTCGGTTATCTCACCGTAAGTTCGCGTAATATGTTGGGAGCGTCTGACAACCTGAAGCGTAAAAAGGTGTTAACAAATGCAGGATGATTCTTCCCAAGGGCATATCGACTATCTCGATGGCTTACGTGTGCTGGCCGCCCTGTTTGTGGTGGCGATTCATGTATTGGGCCCCTATCGTATGGAGCTGGGTAAAATTCCAGACAGTGATTGGCTGGTGGCGGTAGGACTCAATACCGTCAGCCGCTGGGCGGTACCGGTGTTTATCATGATCTCGGGCTTGCTGCTGTTGTCGGCGAGTAAACCCTTTAACTGGTCACACTTTTTGCGTCGGCGGGTGATGAAAGTTGTGGTGCCTTTTGTGGTGTGGTCTGGCGTGTTTGCGGTGATTGCGGGGCTTTCACCGCAAGGCTTTTCCCTGACGACCACGCTCTCGACCCTACAAGCGGCGCCATGGCATGAAACCTATTACCACTTGGGCTTTTTCTATTACTACATTCCTTTGCTGCTTTGGGTGCCGGTGTTACGGCCGGTATTAGCCCGTTTGCCATCTGTCGCCGTCGCACTGGTCGGCTTACTGTGGATTGGCGTGACGGCTTGGTATTTAGCCGGAGGACAAGGCTGGTGGCGCAACGACTTCATCTTGTATGGTGGCTATTTATGGCTAGGTTTTTGGTTGCACCAGTACCCGCGTGCTCGGGTGTTGTGGTGGGGCTTGGGCGTGGCGGCACTGGGTGCAACCATGTATCAGGTTTTAGCGACCAGCCTTGCCCATCAACGCTATATCACCCAAGGTTGGCTGTCATACACCACGGTGAATACCGTTTTAATCAGCGCCGCAGTGTTTCTGGCTGTGCGTGCGTTGATGGCGGGGCGGGCAAGCCCGGCATGGCTCGCGAAACTGAGTCGTTATAGCTTGGGCATTTACCTTCTCCATCCGCTATTTTTGTGGCCAATACGTGCTTATTGGCCCACGTTATCGCCAGCGTGGTGGTGGATCCCAGTGCTCACTTTGTATGCCTTCAGTGGCGCCGCCTTAGTCACGGCGTGGCTGCAGCGCCACCGAGGCACTGCTTGGCTGGTTCCTTGATGGGCGGCCAAGCGGTCAGACGTGTAGGGTTAATCTGTTGGTCAAGATCGCAATCGTGATAGACCCGCCATCCAATCGACACAAAAACCGCCATACTGTATAAACTGGTTAGTGACCAGCGAAGGGAGAAACCATGGATGAAGTAGCAGTGGTGATCAAACACAGTCGGCGTTTAGAAAGCCTGCTGCGTCAGCATTACCACGCGGATGGAAAAGGCTTGCATCAGCTTATCGATAGCTGCCAAAAACGTTTGCCCAATGATGTGATCGGCAAGCTGCGTTTTGTGGCGACGATCCGCAACAAAGTGGTACATGAAGAAGGCTTTGAAGTGGACGACTTACGCCAATTCGTGTCCGTGTGCAAAGCGTGTGAAGCGGAGCTGGTCCCGCGCAGTCATCGTTTGATTTGGCGGCTGGCAGCCGGTCTTATTTTTCTCTTTACCGCCGGCGCGCTTTGGTTTTATGCACAAGTATGGCCTCAGTGGAGTGGCTAACACCAAAGGCGAATGGCGTTGCCTTCTCTTACCATCATTTTTTCTAACTGGATCTTGTTCTCACCAAGGGTAGCTGGACATCTGCCCAACGCGGCATAGACTTGGCGTCCTTGTCGTGAAAGGAATGATAATCATGTGGAGCTGGTTCGCTGTCTGTTGTTCTGGACTGCTACATATCTCCGCAGCCTACCGTGGTCCTCGCTGGCAGTTTTATCTGTTTAAGCCGCTCACTATAGTGCTGCTGGTACTGATTGGCAGTACCCAGATTACCGAGTCGACTTACGCTCAGCTCGTGCTCTCGGCACTGCTGCTTTCGCTGGTCGGTGACATCTTCTTAATGCTGCCCAAAGATCGGTTTGTGCAGGGGCTCACCAGCTTTTTGTTTGCCCATATCGTCTATACCGTCGCGTTCTGGTATCAGTTTGATGGCCATATTGTGTGGTGGTTGCCGTCCTTGCTATCCGGGCTCGGGATCATTGTCTTTTTGTTATTGCTGCCCAGCCTCGGTAAGTTAGCGTTGCCAGTGGCTGTTTATATTGCCGTGATCGTACAAATGGCTTGGGCGGCCGGCGAGTATTGGCTCAATACCCACTCGACGCCCGCAGCATTGGCATTTGGCGGGGCCATTTTGTTTATGATCTCAGATACGGTGTTGGCGTTTTCACGCTTCAAAGATGAATTTCGTGCTTCTCAGGCAGTGGTGATGATGACCTACTTTATGGCTCAAGCCCTGATCACCGCGTCAGTGATTTACGCATCGTGAGGCGACGGGGTGGAAAAGGTCTATCAAGCCAGTAATACACTTGAAGCACACAGCCTGAAGGGGTTGCTGGCGAGCCATAATATCCCGTGTTTGCTAAAAGGTGAGGCCTTAAGCGCTGCAGTCGGTGAGCTGCCGACCGACGTACAAGGTGTCACGCTTTGGGTGGCACCAGAGCATACCCATCAAGCGCGCGTGTTACTCCAAGAGTACGAAGCACAAAGTCAGACGCGCTGGGTGTGCGGTCATTGTGGTGAGGATAATGCGGGCAGTTTTGAGTTGTGCTGGCAATGCCAACACAACCGTGATGACTAGCTCAGACCATATATTTTCGACGAATATCGAGCAGCGCGAAAATACCAAAAATCAAAATGGACCACTTCTCCCAACGCGTCATCGCAATTTTATCGCCAAACGCGCCTAAGAAGATCAGCATCTGCAATCCATGCATCACCAATAAAAAGCCAGTCATAATATACAGCGCCATCGCGGCCACGCCCGGGAAGGGGTGAAACATATTGGCAATCAATACCAACCAGACAAAGGCGATGGCGGCTTTAGCCAGAATAATCAGTGCTTTCATGCATCCTCTCTAAAATACAGTCGATAGTTGACTTGGCCCGCGGATTTATCTCGGTGCAACCGCCAATTCGCTGGTGCATCGTGCGTGCTGAGTTCATTCTCGGCTTCGACATAAATACAGGCATCGGGTGACAGCCAACCTTGCGATTCTAGCGCATTCAGGGTGTCTGCCAGTAATCCTTCTCGAAAGGGAGGATCAACAAAGACGATATCAAACGGTTCACCCTGATGGCCTGCGCGCAGTTTGGCTAAGGCGTCGCCTTGTACCACATTCGCCTGCGCTGCATGTAACTGGGTGAGGTTGGTGCTCAGCTGTTTGGCCGCTTGAGGATTCATTTCGCAAAATGTGACCCATGCAGCACCGCGTGAGAGAGCTTCAAACCCCAACCCGCCGCTACCGGCAAAAACATCCAAGCAGCGGGCACCAGGCAGATAGGGGGCTAACCAGTTAAACACCGTTTCTTTGACTCTGTCTGTGGTGGGGCGCAGGCCTTGCGCATCCTGTACTGCCAACTTACGGCCACGCCAGCGGCCAGCAATAATTCTCACAGTACCTGCCGCACGTGATGGCGAAGCAGATGAAGGTTTCCGGGAGGCGCGTTTAACCATAGATTTTTTGACCGTAAAGAAGGTGATAGACTATGCCGATTCGGTAATGTGCCGCTGATTGTACCAAGCATGCTTTAGGATTTGCCAATGGCAGAAAAAAAGAAACGTGGATTAATGTCGTGGCTGGGTTTCGGCCGCAAAAAAGAACAGCCAGAACCAGAACAAGAATCGCATACTCAGCCGTCAGACGTGGCGGAAGACGCGGTGGAGTCAGCCACATCGGTTGATAGCCTCAATGATCAGGCTGCATCACAAAATGAACAAGAAAGCCTTGCGCCTGAGGTAGAAAGCGACACGCATACCGTGCCAGAGCCAGAGCCAGAG
>NZ_MEBP01000110.1:0-48082 GCF_001722075.1 Salinivibrio sp. SS2
TGGGCAAACAAAAAAGCGAAAGCGGCCTGCGCCCCTTTCGCTTTCGATATGTGTGCGTGTCGCTGCGAGGCGATGCTGTCTTAGTGCAGACCACCAAGATATTTTGACAACGCATCAATCTCGTTGTCGGTCAACTTCGCCGCTACTGAGCGCATCATTTGATTCATATCGTTATGACGATCACCATCGCGGAACATTTTAAGCTGACTCGCTAGGTATTTCGCGGGCTGGCCAGAAATTTTGGGGAAACCAGAAGAAGGCGTACCATTACCGCGCGGACCATGACACGCAGTACAGGCTGCAATGCCACGCTCAGGATCACCTGCCATATAAAGCTGACGGCCAATCGCCACCGAGCCTTCAGGCGTAGTGCCAGGCTTTGGCGTCAAGGTCGCATAGTAAGCCGCGAGATCAGCCATGTCTTGCTCTGAAAGCGGTGCAACCATGCCTGCCATCACAGCATTGTAACGACCTTGCTCTCCGCCGCTTTGCGCGCCGAGCTTAAATTCCTTTAATTGCTTTTCAATATAGTTGGCGTGCTGACCCGCCAAGTTGGGGTAGTCAGGCAAAATGCTATTACCATCGGCACCGTGACAGGCGGCACAGGTATTGGCTTTTGCTTTGCCCGCTTCAGCATCTCCTTGGGCCCAGGCTGAGGCGCTGGCGAGGAGGGTCAATATTAGCGCTAATTTCTTCATGACATTCCATTTATAATTATCAAGCTTCCAGTACCACTACTTCGTTACCGTCATGGTACAATAACCGATCAAAAACCGAGCACGGTTATTTTACACAAATTCACACAAAAGTAATCAGTCTACTACACCAAGACGAGACGGAGTTAACAGTGGAGCAATCGCTTAATTACCGTAACACCCAATTTGTTACCAGCGCACCCGATATTCGCCATCTGCCTGATAATACTGGGATAGAAATCGCGTTTGCTGGTCGTTCCAACGCCGGCAAGTCTAGCTCCCTTAACCGTCTTTGTGACCAAAAGAGCCTTGCAAAGACCAGTAAGACGCCGGGGCGGACACAATTAATTAACCTTTTTAAGGTGGACGATGGTTGCCATATTGTCGACCTGCCCGGCTATGGTTTTGCCCAAGTACCACTGGAGATGAAAGAAAAGTGGCAACGCTCATTGGGTGAATACCTACAAAAACGCGAGCAGTTAGGCGGACTGGTGGTGTTGATGGATATTCGTCATCCCATGAAGGATCTTGATCAACAGTTGATTCATTGGGCGGTGCAATCCAACCTGCCTGTCATGGTGTTACTGACCAAAGCCGACAAATTGAAATCCGGCGCCCGTAAGCAACAACTGATGAAGATCCGTGAAGCCGCACTGGCGTTTTGTGGCGATGTAGAGATTGAATTGTTCTCATCCCTAAAAGGCATTGGCGTCGATAAGCTTCGCCGTAAACTCGACACTTGGTACCACCAAGCGCCTGATGAAACCGTTCTCGACGAGACTTCCCCTGACGCGGAGCCGGAGTGATCGCCTCTTATACGCCGAGTAAGCTGCATTTATGAGCTCGTCTAGCCTGAAGATGGCAGAGAAAATAAAGTCCCCACCTGAACAGGTGGGGCAACGGGAGAGAAATAGGATTTATCTTATTATCGCGACAAGTTTTATAGACAATCGCCCATAACGCAAGTATCGCTTTGTCGAACCATTAGTCTCGCCGCACATTCACTTTGATTCCTGCCTCAAGGTCACAAAACCATCACTTCGAGCAAAATTGCCCAAAAAAAAGCCGACCCTAAGACAGGATCGGCGAATCTTTGTGCGTAAGCGATCTGATAAGACCCCGTAGACACATAAAGAACAAGAAGCTGCGCGCATTATAACCAAGCTCATCACTAAAATTAAAGTAATTACTCTAATTTTTTTGAAAAGAATGAGGATAAGCGAGTCAGCGAAACATAAAAAGGCAGTGGCAGGGTGTCTTCATCGGTTGGAAAATTGCCAATAAAAAAAGCCCCAGTCAGTATCCTGACTGGGGCTGCTGAATCAGCCAAATCCAATAACGTGAAACAAAAGGTCTGAAAGATAGAACATCTTACCTCTGTACCCTACGCCAATAACTGTATATCAAATGCACAGCGTTGAAAAGTATCCTACGTAATTTTTTTTCATAAATTTGTATCGAAATGTGCAAAAAGACGCCAAAACAGCAAGATAAACGGACGAAAAAAAAGCCGACATGGTGTCGGCTTTAGCTTTTTTGTTATTAAACCACAGGAAAAGCCGTGATTTAGTGGGCTTCACCCCAGTTATTACCGTATCCAGACTCGGCAATCAGAGGCACGTCCAAGTCCGCCGCCGACTCCATCAGTTTCCGTACTTCACTTTCAACTTTGGATAAAGATGACGTTTTAACTTCCAGTACCAGTTCATCGTGAACTTGCATTACCAGACGGGCGTCATCCGCGGCATTGGCTTGAATCCATTGATCAACCAGTATCATCGCACGCTTAATAATATCGGCCGCCGTTCCTTGCATCGGCGCATTGATTGCCGCGCGCTCTGCCCCTTTACGACGCATCCCATTACGCGATTTAATTTCCGGCAAATAGAGACGACGACCGAAAATGGTTTCTACATAGCCTTTTTCCGCCGCTTGCTCACGGGTGCGGTCCATGTAGGCCTTTACACCAGGGTAGCGCTCAAAGTAGGTATCCATATAGCTTTGTGCTTCTTGACGGCCAATCCCTAATTGACGGGACAGACCAAAAGCACTCATGCCATAAATCAGACCAAAGTTGATCGCTTTAGCGCGGCGTCGCTGCTCGCTGGTGACCTCGTCGAGGCTTACCCCCATCACTTCCGCTGCGGTGGCGGCGTGAATATCTTTGCCGTCACGGAACGCTTCTAGCAAGGCTTTATCACCGGATAGGTGCGCCATAATCCGCAATTCGATTTGCGAGTAATCGACCGCCAAAATGGTATGATCCGGTTCCGCGGTGAAGGCTTCACGAATACGACGACCCTGTTCGTTACGAATGGGGATATTTTGTAAGTTCGGATCGGTGGACGATAAGCGCCCCGTCGCGGTGACGGCTTGATGATACGAGGTGTGCACACGGCCGGTTTGCGCATTGATCATGCGCGGCAATTTGTCCGTGTAGGTCGATTTGAGCTTTGCCAGCCCACGGTATTCCAAAATCCGCGCTGGCAGCGGGTAATCGAGTGAGAGCTCTTGCAGCACTTCTTCATTGGTTGAAGGGCTACCTGATGGGGTTTTCTTTACTACCGGCAGGCCCATTTTCTCAAACAAAATCGCTTGTAGCTGCTTGGGCGAGCTTAAGTTGAACTCTTCGCCGGCAATCTCAAACGCTTCACGCTCAAGCTCAATCAAACGAGTATGTAACGCTTCTGATTGGGTCGCCAACTTGTCTTTGTCAATTAGCACACCATGACGTTCCATACGCGACAACACGCTGACTAGCGGCATCTCGTAGAACTCAAAGATGGTTTTCAGTTTCTCGTCACTGGTGACTTTACCAATCAGGTATTGGTGCAAACGCAACGTAATGTCGGCATCTTCCGCCGCATAAGGTGCCGCTTGCTCAAGAGGGATTTGGTTAAAGGTCAGTTGTTTCTTGCCTTTCCCAGCTATGTCTTCAAAACTGATGCAGGTGTGCTGCAAGTAGCGTTCAGCGAGGCTGTCCATGTCATGGCGTCCCGCCACACTGTTATAGACGTACGATTCCAGCATGGTGTCATAGGCAATCCCTTTTAAGGTGATCCCATGACGCGCAAACACACTGGCATCATATTTCAAATTCTGGCCGACTTTCGCGGCTGAAGGATCTTCCAACCAAGGACGCAACACCTCCAGCACCTCATCCAGCGATAATTGAGCAGGCGCTTCCAGATAATCATGCGCTACCGGTACATAGGCCGCTTCACCCGGCGCGACAGCAAATGAAATACCAACCAGATTGGCTTCCATATAGTTGAGGCTATCGGTTTCGGTATCGACCGCAACTACCTCAGCGTCACGAATTTTCTTCAGCCAAGTGTCCAGTGCGTCGCGAGTCAGAACGGTCTGGTAGCCACTGCGGTCAATCGTGGTTTCTTGTGGGATAGGTTCATCAGACACCGCCTCTTCCGGCGCATCGCCTTCATCCAGCTCTTTAAGCCAGCGGCGGAATTGCAAGTCACGATACATGGCCACCAAGGTGTCATTATCAGGCTCTTGCTTGACCAGCTGTTCAGGGGTGAAATCCAGTTCAACATCCAATTTAATCGTGGCGAGCTGATAAGACAGGTAAGCGGCATCTTGATGCTCAGTCAGTTTTTTCGCCATGCTTTTCGCGCCGCGGAAGCTGAGCGCTGCAATCTTATCGAGGTCCGCGTAGATATCATCCAAGCCGCCTAGATTGGCAATCAACGCGGTCGCGGTTTTATCTCCCACACCCGGTACGCCAGGAATGTTATCGACTTTGTCGCCCATCAAGGCAAGGTAATCAATAATATGCTCAGGACCAAAGCCATACTTTTCACGCACCGCCTCAGGATCCATCACCACATTAGTCATGGTGTTGATTAAGGTGACATGCTCATCCACCAGCTGCGCCATGTCTTTATCACCCGTGCTGATCAGGACCGGCATTCCCGCTTTTGAGGCTTGAGTAGCGAGTGTGCCAATCACATCATCGGCCTCCACCCCTTCTACCGCGAGTAAAGGCAGACCCATGGCTTTAATAATCTTATGCAAAGGTTCAATTTGCCCGCGCAGGTCATCTGGCATCGGTGGACGGTTGGCTTTGTACTGCTCGTACATATCGTCACGAAACGTCTTCCCTTTGGCATCAAAAATCACCGCCACATGTGAATGGGGAAATTGTCGCAACAAACTACGCAGCATGTTCACCACCCCAAATACAGCCCCGGTGGGTTCACCTTGGCTATTGGTGAGATTAGGAGAAGCATGGTATGCCCGGTAAAGGTACGAAGAGCCATCCACGAGGATTAACGGATTGTCGGGAAGAGTTGCCATATCAGAATATTGGTTGCCAGTTAAACACGTTAGCTGCTAAGCATGCCACGAGTCGTCATTCCTGTTAACCACGGTTTTTCACATCCACAGCCTGATCTGTGGATAAGTTTGTTGGTAAATATTTTATAGGGTTTTGATTTCGTCTAAATACTCATGAATTTTGATTTTTAAACACCTTAAAAACAAACACTTATACCTAGTGGCGCAAAAAGGATCTTGATCGAAAAAGGATCCTTAGGTGTGGAAAAATAAATCACTTGCTCTGCATGAGGTTGCAGAGAAAGTCATCACAAACTGCGGAGATAATCACCAATTTAGTTATCGAACTTGGCTACTATTTCGCTTAACCCAGCACCAATGCGACACTGTTGAACGCAATTAAGCGTAGACGCGTTTGGTCGATTATCCACATTGATTGCGATAATTTTAATCTCGATACAAGGAGAGCATCATGAAAAAGGTGGCTGTTATCTTATCTGGCTGCGGCGTGTTTGACGGTGCCGAGATCCAAGAGGTAGTCCTATCCCTGCTTGCCCTCGAGCAAAACGATGCCCAATGGCAATGCTTCGCACCAGATATCGATCAGCACCATGTGATCGATCATCGTACCGGCGAAGCGATGAACGAGACACGCAATGTACTCACCGAAGCCAGCCGTATTGTTCGTGGGGAGATTCTTCCGCTAACGGATTTAAACGTCGACCACTTCGACGCCTTACTGGTTCCCGGCGGCTTTGGCGCCGCGAAAAACTTATCGGACTTTGCTTACAATGGCGATCCGGTGCAAGTCAATCAAGAGATGTTTGCGGTTTGCCAAGCCTTCGCCCGTGCAGAAAAGCCCGCCGGCTACATGTGTATTGCCCCCATCATGATCCCGCAGATCTATCCAAAAGGCGTCAAGGGCACCATTGGCAATGAGCCCGATATCGCTGCCGCCTTTAATCGGATGGGCGGTGAACATATTGAGTGTCCGGTATCAGATTATGTATTAGATCAGCGCCACCATCTCCTGTCCACGCCCGCCTATATGCTCGCGACGTCAGTACTGGATGCCGCCAGTGGGATCAATCGGATGGTGAAAAAATTGGTAGAACTCGCCTAAGACACGCTCATCCGCACAGAAACGCAGCAGAGAAAAAGAAAAAAGCGACGCCGAGATGGGCGTCGCTATAACAAGTGAGCGCAAAAACAAAGCTGTAATCAGAACAGTTTGCTGGCCCCAATACACTGGAAGCAATGTGAGCAATGTCGTGCCTTCAGAGCTGAGCATGTGGGCTTTGCCCTGAACGCAAGTTAACAATAACCATTCTCATTCCCATTTTCAACACTTAGTTGAGAATCTTTTTCATTTATTGATCTTGTGCTCAGACTCACTCGCTGTCATCAAACTGTTATTGCACCCAAAGTCATCACGCTAACAACTTTGGTTCGAAAAGCCAGTGCCCAGAAAAGAAAAAAGCGACACCCTGAGAGGTGTCGCCTAGCAAAAATAGGCTAACTTAATCACTGTTTGATAAGCGCCCCGCTAATACACTGGAAGCAATGTGAGCAATGTCGTGCCTTCAGAGCTGAGCATGTGGGCTTGGCCCTGAGTGCAAGCTAATAATAACCATTCTCATTATCGTTTATCAAGAAAAAAATACGCTTATTTTTCACTCGCTGTACATTTATTGATCTGCTTCTCAAAATAAAGCCGGTAATCGGCAGGCTGACCTTTTTGCTCCACCGCAACCATCTGATAGCCATGACGCATCAGCATGCACACCATCGCGGTGAAGCGATTACGTGATTTGACCGCAAGCTTTTGATAGCCAGAAGCCGCTACCCACGCTTCTTGAGCCTTGAGTAGCGCTTTCGCCACTCCTTGACCTCGGGCCGCTTTGGTTACCCCGCCCAGCCAGCTATAAAACTGCGTCTGACTGGTGGCATAGCCTATTTTGGCACCGACAGGCTCACCGTTTTGGTATGCGACTAATGCCAATGCTTTGCGTCCCGCTAATCGCGCGTGACATTGATCCAAGGATACACCTGCATCCAACTCGGGCACGCTGTTAAGCACCGTTACCGCATCTTCTAAGTGCCCAGCACGAATTTCCATCTCACCTCCTCGCATTGACGTAAAAAAAGAGCCGCGATGCGACTCTTTATTCTGCTGCTGATTAGGACGTTTGCTGCACCGTCGCCGACGGCGTCACCTGTGTGATTCGTCGAATAATCAGGTTTAGTAACACCCCATACATAGGAATAAACAGCCCCAAGCTAATAATCAGCTTAAAGGCATAGTCTACCAAGGCAATTTCAACCCAGTGATCGGCCATAAAGGCATCTTGGCTTTGGTAAAACGCAATCGCGAAAAAAGCGAGTGTGTCTGACGCATTACCAAACAAGGTAGAACAACTCGGCGCGACCCACCATTGGCGCTGCTGGCGTAACCGATTGAACACATGAATATCTAAGATCTGACCCAGTAAGTAAGCCATAAAGCTGGCAATCGCAATCCGAGCGACAGTGAGGTTAAACGTGCCCAGCTCCGCAAACCCTTGGTAACTGCCTTGATAAAACAAGACGGATAACACGTAGGAAATCAGCAGCGAGGGCACCATTACCAGCAAGATAATACGGCGTGCCAATGCCGGACCATAGATCCTGACGGTTAAATCAGTGGCCAAGAAAATAAACGGAAACGTAAACGCCCCCCACGTGGTGTGGAAACCCCAAACCGTAAAGGGGATCTGCACCAAGTAGTTACTGGAGGCAATGATCAGTAGATGAAAAATCACAAGGTAACCCAGCGCTTTACGCTGCTGAGCAAGAGAAAAGTGGCTCATAGTGCACCTTTTTGTCATTGGGGGCGAGGGAACCCAAAATACTTAGCTACCCGTCTACAGGCAGCGCGAGGTGGCGAATTATACAGCAATCAAGCAACGGTGCCAGCGCAATTTAAAGAGGCAGATGACGCGTCCACCAGCGGCGCAAAAAGGTAATCACCTCATCGCCCTCCTCATCCAGCGCTTCTAACCACACGCTCTGGGTGTAATGTGCTGCTTTAAGCATCAAACGCGTGCCTTCAAAATCAATCAGCCAGGTCATCATATCCGCGTCTTGTTGCCACTCCAGCACAGAGGCTTCGAGGGCTTGCAGCAATGGCTGACAGACTTCTTTGCCATTATCCGCATCCAGCTGCGGCTGATAAAACGCCAAGGTGTTGTCGGACGCTATCAATTGCCAATTACTCGGTGCCATAGCCGTACTCGCTCAAACTCAAGTGATCGTCAATCAAGTCCAAAAACGCATCGCCAAATTTTTCGAGCTTGCGCTGCCCAACGCCACTGACCGCTAGGAGCTCCGCTTGAGATGACGGCAGCATCTCGGCCATTTCCATTAAGGTTGCGTCGTTAAACACCACATAAGGTGGAATATCTTCTTCGTCAGCAATGGCTTTACGTAACTTACGCAGCTTGGCGAACAGTTTTTTATCGTAATGGCGCTGGCTCAGCTTGTTGGCTTTGGTACGAGGGCTGAGGCCAATACGCGGTACCGCCAGCTCAAGGGCAATCTCGCTGCGCAGTAATGGTCGCGCTTGTTCAGTTAACTGCAGCACCGAGCTACGGGCAATGTTTTGCACCAAATAACCGCGATGGATCAATTGGCGAATAATGCTTACCCAGTATTCATGGCTCCACTCTCGCCCGATGCCGTAGGTAGAGAGCTTGTCATGGCCATGATCTTTAATGCGCTGATTTTGCATCCCACGCAACACTTCCACCACATATCCAACCCCGAAGCTTTGGTTAACACGGTACACGCACGACAGCGCTTTTTGTGCTTGTTCGGTGCCATCAAAATGGGTAGGCGGGTCGAGGCAAATATCACAGTTGCCACATGGGGTTTGCCGATGCTCGCCAAAGTAGTTTAGGAGCACTAAACGGCGACAGGTTTGTGCTTCAGCAAATGCGCCCATCGCGGTCAGTTTATGGCTTTCGACCTGCTTTTGGGGCCCATCCGGCTTTTCTTCCAAGCAGCGATGGAGCCATCCCATGTCGGAGGGGTCATACAACAACACCGCTTCAGCCGGCAGTCCATCTCGCCCTGCTCGGCCGGTTTCTTGGTAGTAAGATTCAATATTGCGCGGCACATCATAGTGCACCACAAAGCGAACATTGGGCTTGTTGATCCCCATTCCAAACGCCACGGTCGCCACCACAATGTTGACATCATCACGTTGGAACGCCTCTTGGACTGATCCGCGCGCCTCTGTGGTCATCCCTGCATGGTAAGCGGCGGCAAGCATATTGTTATCACACAGTTTTTGAGTAACCTGCTCAACCCGCTTACGGCTATTGCAATAGACAATCCCTGATTGGCCGCGTTGACCACTCAGAAACTGCACTAATTGGGCCAAAGGTTTGTGCTTTTCTAGCAAGGTGTAGCGAATGTTAGGGCGGTCAAAGCTACCCAGATGCACCAGCGGATCATGCAGGGCAAGGCGGGATAAAATATCCTCGCGCGTGGTGGCATCCGCGGTGGCAGTCAGCGCCATCACCGGCACGTCAGGAAAGTGCTGTTTGAGCTGGCCTAAAGAGGCATATTCACGACGAAAATCATGCCCCCACTGGGAAATACAGTGCGCTTCGTCGACCGCAATCAACGCCAGTTGCCACTCCGTTAAGCGATGGATAAAGTCACGCCCTAGCGCGCGCTCAGGCGACACATAGAGTAGTTTCACCTCCCCCTGATTTAGCGCACGCAAAGTATCCGCTTGCGCCTCAGGCGTCATCGCTGAGTTTAAGCACGCCGCCGCAACCCCATTGGCATTAAGCTGGTCAACCTGATCTTTCATCAATGAAATCAAAGGTGAAATCACCACGGTCAAGCCGGTGCGCACCAACGCGGGGATCTGATAGCACAGTGACTTCCCTCCCCCGGTCGGCATAATCACCAAGGCATCACGCCCCGCAATCGCTGCATCAATCACCGCTTGCTGACCCTCGCGGAACTGGTGATAACCAAACACCGCTTTGAGTACCTGGTGGGCAGGACTCACAGCAGGATCAGCGGTAGCGGCGTCAGTTTCGGTTGACGCATCGGCATGGGCGGGGGTGGCGGACATAATCAAGCTCATTACTCAAACTGGCGCTCATTCTACCGACACCCCGTAAGCGATGAAACCCTGAGCACAGAGAAAGGTGCTTGCGCCCGCCCTTACAACTTGTTACATCTAGGCAACATGCACACGTTCGTGTTCATCCCTGACCGACACTTATAACGAGACTGCGCTGTGATTCCTGATCCAAAACGCACACGCCAAGGCGTGTTACTGGCCCTTGCGGCCTACATTATGTGGGGTATCGCCCCCATGTACTTTAAAACGGTCAACCATATTCCGGCGCCCGAAATTTTAGCGCACCGGGTATTGTGGTCGTTTGTCTTTTTGGCATTGCTGCTTTTTTTCACCCGTCGCTTTTATCAGCTCAAGCCGATTATCCGCGAGCCGAAAAAGCTGTTGATGCTGATGCTCACCTCTTGCTTTATTGGCTGCAATTGGCTGATTTTTATCTGGGCGATTGTCAATAACCGCATGCTGGATGCCAGCCTTGGCTACTACATTAATCCACTGGTGAACGTGGCGCTGGGGATGATCTTTCTTGGTGAGCGTTTCCGCCGTCTACAGTGGCTTGCGGCCGCGCTAGCGTTGGTGGGGGTATTAGTACAACTGATCACCTTTGGTTCACTGCCTTGGATTGCGTTGGTGCTGGCCACCAGTTTTGCGATTTACGGCTTACTGCGCAAAAAAATCAATCTCCCTGCGGTGCCAGGGTTGTTTGTGGAAACCTGCACACTCTTGCCCGTTGCGCTGATTTATCTTTGGCAGTTTGCCGATACCCCCAGCGCCAACTTGCTCGATAATCCTATCAACCTGAATATGCTACTGGCCGCTGCCGGTTTGATCACCACGGTGCCTTTACTGTGCTTTACCGGCGCTGCCACTCGCTTACCCTTAACGGTATTGGGCTTTTTCCAATATATCGGCCCTAGCTTAATGTTTTTACTTGCCGTCGGCTTGTATGACGAACCCTTTACCCCAGATAAAGCCACCACCTTTGCCTTTATTTGGGCCGCCTTGGCGATATTTAGCTTTGATGCCTATCGGGCACGCCGACCTAAATCCTCGCTAGAGCAAGCGTCGGCGATTGACTAAACGAGTAAGGAGAACGCTCTGACGACCCAGCACCAAGCCACCCAGATAGCCGGCGTGCGTATTATCGAAGGCCATTTTCATCATGAGTCCTTCAAGCGCCACTATCATCTTGATTACCATATCGGGCTGATCACCGCTGGGGCCCAGCGTTATTACTACCGCGGTGCGAGCCATGTTGCGCGCCGCGGAGAGCTCGTGATTATGCCTCCAGGTGAGGTACATGATGGCACTGCCGTCGACCAACATGCCTATAGCTATCGCGTGATCGCGCTGTCACCGCAATGGCTAACAGAGCATTATCATATTGGTAATGACACCATGCCCTTCACAACAAAGCCCTTGGCACGCGCATGCTGGCAACGCGTGTATCAACTGAGTGAGCAGTTGATACACCACCCCGATTCACTGGCTTGTGAGTCCGCGCTAGTCGCCGCCATAGAGCCATTGCTGTATACCCACAACGCGCAACATCCACAAGCACCTCTCACCCAAACGCAGCTTAAGCAGTTGCGAGAATACATGCATGCCCACTTGGAAGAGGGGGTTGAATTGTCACAGCTCGCCCAGCTAACACATCGGTCCGTGCCACAGTTTTGTCGCCAGTTTAAGCGCTCAACCGGTATGAGCCCTTACGCCTATTTCCTCTGCTTACGCCTCGAATCAAGCTTGTTAGCGATTCGTGCTGGCACGCCGCTGAGCACGGTTGCCCATCAACACGGCTTTCATGATCAAGCACATTTTGTCCGTGCTTTTTATAACCACTTTGCCCTGCTGCCCTCACAAGCACGCTAACCATGATAAGAATCTACAATACTCCTGCGAAGGCTATGGCGTATCTTGCCCTTTTCATGCTTAAAAAGAGGTTAGGATGAACGAGCTGACTATTCTCGCCACCCTGGCGGGGGTGCATATGATTGCGCTGCTCAGCCCCGGGCCCGACTTTGCCTTGGTGCTCCAAAATGCGACCCGTTATGGCCGTGCTACTGGCTTGGCGATTGCGCTAGGGTTATCGCTCAGTATTTTGGCACACACAATATTGAGCATTACCGGCATCAGTCTGTTGGTGCATCAGCACCCGCAACTGTTTATGTGGGTACAGGTGGCAGGGGGCAGTGTACTGATGTATTTAGGCCTTAGCGCGATTAAAGGCTTGCTCGCCGCCACCAAAGCGCCGGCGCAAACCACCAATGATGCGCCTGCAGTACGCGGCCAAAAACAGGCCTTTTGGAAAGGGGTGCTGACCAACCTTTTTAACCCTAAAGCCTTGGTGTTTTTTATTTCGTTGATGAGTACCTTGGTGCCGGCCAGCATGTCTGCCAGTGGCAAAGCCATGGCCGTGGCGGTGGTGTTCCTACTCTCATTAGGCTGGTTTTCGTCGCTTGCCTGGCTGCTATCAGGCAGTCGCGTACAGCAAGTGCTCACCAAAGTCGCCCCGGTTATCGATGGCCTGTGTGCGTTGTTGTTTTTGCTGTTAGGTGGCGCGGTCGTTTGGCAAGCCGGCGTGTTCGGCTAACGCTGCGGCTGAAAAAGTGCAGGCAATGGAGTCAATACCAATACGCCCAGCCAAGGCTGGGCGTATGTGACGTTTTTTGGCGTTAAGCGGCCGAGATTAAAGCGCTTCCAGTTTGGCGTACTGAGTCACCAACCATTTAATCCCTTCCCCATTAAAGGCAACTTGCACGCGGCTTTGTCCGCCACTGCCTTCAAAGTTGATGATGGTGCCTTCACCAAACTTAGGGTGTTGAACCCGCTGACCCAAACTAAATCCGGTTTGGTTAAAGTTCTCCTGAGTCTGCGTTTTGGAAAAACGACCACCGCTTGCAGCAGGGCGTGAGACATTGGCACGCATACGCACTTCTTCCAAGCAGGCCTCGGGCAGCTCACGAATAAAGCGCGAGATCTTATGAAACATGTCTTTGCCGTACACACGGCGCATTTCTGCGTAGGTCAGATAGAGTTTTTCCATCGCTCGCGTCATGCCGACATAACAAAGGCGACGCTCTTCTTCTAAGCGACCCGCTTCTTCGGCTGACATCTGGCTGGGGAACATGCCCTCTTCCACCCCGACCATAAAGACTAAGGGGAACTCGAGGCCTTTGGCACTGTGCAAGGTCATCAATTGGACCGCATCATCAAACTCGTCCGCTTGGCCTTCACCGGCCTCAAGGGCGGCATGGGCCAAGAATGCCGACAGCGGTGTCATGCCTTCCGCTTCCGCCTCCTCGGGCGGCGTAAATTGGCGCGTGGCCGTCACCAACTCTTCCAAGTTATCGACGCGTGCTTGCGCTTTTTCGCCTTTTTCTTGCTCATACATGGCACGCAAGCCGGAGTGACGGATCACTGCATCGGTTTGTTGATACAGTGCCATGTCACGGGTGTCATCTTCTAGCGCATTGACCAACTCGATAAACCGGCCCAATGCATTGGCCGCGCGTCCTGCCAGCGCTTTTTCTGCCAAGATTTGCTCGGCAGTGTGCCATAAAGTTTGGCCGCGATCGCGCGCCGCGCCACGAAGCGTCTCAAGGGTGCGATCACCAATCCCACGAGTGGGCGTGTTTACCACCCGCTCGAACGCCGCATCGTCATTGCGGTTAGCCATCAAACGTAAATACGCCAGTGCATCTTTGATTTCCTGACGTTCGAAAAAGCGCATGCCGCCGTAGATACGATAAGGCAGGCCGGCTTGAATTAAGGCTTCTTCCAGCACCCGAGATTGGGCGTTGTTGCGGTATAAAATCGCGCTATCAGTGAGTACGCCACCTTCGTCTTGCCAAGTTTTGATTTTCCCGACCACAAAACGCGCTTCATCCAGTTCATTAAAACCGGCATACACAGAGATGGGCTCACCCTCTTTGCCCTCGGTCCACAGGCTTTTGCCCATCCGGTCGGCATTGTTTTCAATCAGGGTGTTCGCCGCTTGCAAAATCGTACTGGTTGAGCGGTAGTTTTGCTCCAAGCGAATGGTCTGCGGGGTGGTGAAATCGTCCAGAAAACGCTGAATATTTTCGACTTTCGCGCCACGCCAGCCGTAAATGGATTGGTCGTCGTCCCCCACAATCATGACATGCGCCTGTTGGCCGGCCATCATACGCAGCCACGCATATTGGATGTTGTTGGTATCTTGGAACTCATCCACCAAAATGTGCTGGAAACGTGCTTGATAGTGTTCGCGGATCACCGCTTTATCGCGCAATAACTCTAAGGTTCGCAGCAAGATCTCGGCAAAATCCACCAAACCGGCGCGGTCACAGGCTTCTTGATAAGCCTGATAAATCCGCAGCCAAGTGCTCTCAACCGGATCATGGCGGGTATCAATGTGCTTGGGACGCAAGCCTTCGTCTTTTTTGCCATTGATGTACCAACTCGCTTGCTTGGCGGGCCAGTGTTTTTCATCCAAGTTTTGCGCTTTGATTAACCGGCGTAGCAAGCGCTGCTGGTCATCTGAATCAAGAATTTGGAAGTCTTGTGGCAGGTTGGCGTCTAAATAGTGGGCACGGAGAATACGATGGCAAATGCCGTGGAAGGTGCCGCACCACATGCCAGAGGCGGTGCCTTGCATCAATTGCTCGATACGACCGCGCATTTCCGCTGCCGCTTTGTTGGTGAAGGTGACCGCCATCACCGAGAACGGCGATGCCTCTTCCACCCGCATCAGCCAAGCCATACGATGAACCAGCACCCGGGTTTTACCACTGCCAGCACCTGCCAACACCAAATGGTTGCCGAGCGGCGCGGCCACGGCTTCACGCTGTTTGTCGTTGAGTCCGTCAAGAAGAGTTGATACGTCCATCGCCACCTGCCATTTTACTGGGTATTTATACACTGGTTAGCGATTATACCAGCTCGCCACTAAATTGCGCGCCCGATCCCGACGCAACTTTTTTAAACAAAAATTCAGTAAGTTAGCCCTCGCCATGCAAAAAAACCACTTAAGTGGTGAAAGATTGCGCAGTGTTTTCCTCTCTTGGTTTATATGCCCACCACGAATCAGTGGGCTGATAACACCAATACGGACCAAGAAGAGGAAGCATGATGAAACACACTAACCTAGCGGTTGCCGCTGCTGTGACAGGATTACTGGCTGTAGGCGCGACCACACTCACTAGCGCACCGGCCCACGCGGCAGAAAAAGAAAAATGCTATGGCGTCGCCAAAGCCGGACAAAATGACTGCGCCACCAACACCAGCTCCTGCGCGGGCACCTCCACCGAAGACGGCCAAAAAGATGCGTTTGTCATGGTACCAAAAGGCTTGTGCGATCGCTTAGCCGGCGGCAGTACCTCGTCATCCTGATATGGCGCGCCCGGGCCTGCCCCGGGCTTTGTCACTTGATCACAAGGAGCGACCATGGATGAGGCAATCGTTTTGACCGGCGTGGGGCTCAGACAACCCCATCTCGCCTACTTCGACCAATATCGCCCAAAGCTTGGCTGGTTAGAAATTCACAGTGAAAACTACTTCCGCCCTCACCGTCCTGCTTTTTCAACCCTGATGCGATTACGTGAGGATTACGCCATCAGCTGTCATGGCGTAGGGCTGTCGCTGGGGAGCGACGAGCCGCTTGATCGGGCTCATTTAGACAAACTGTGTACACTGGTCAAACACGTCGAGCCACTGTTTGTATCTGACCATTTAAGTTGGAGCCGGATAGACGGGCAACACTTTCACGATTTACTCCCCCTCCCTTACACCGAGCAAGCATTGCGGGTGTTCTGCGCCAATGTGCAACAGGTTCAAGATGCGCTACAGCGCCCCTTGCTGATTGAAAATCCATCAAGCTATTTATGTTTTGCTCAGGGTGACTACCACGAATGGGAATTTCTCGCCGAAGTGCACGCTCGCACGGGCTGCGATTTGCTGCTCGATTTAAATAATGTTCATGTCAGCGCGTTTAACCATGATTTTAGCGCCAGTACCTACCTTGACGCGATTCCCGCCCATGCGGTGAAAGAAATTCACCTTGCTGGGTTTACCGTCAAACACACCCCCGCAGGAGAAATTTGGATAGACACCCATAACCAACCGGTTAGCGAGGCGGTGTGGACGCTCTATCAACAGTGGATTGACCGCCACGGCCCTCGCCACACCCTCATAGAGTGGGATAGCGACTTGCCTGCGCCCGAGCGATTGTTAGCAGAAGCGGCCAAAGCCCACTCCCGACTGGCTCGACACAAGGAGGCGGTATGACGCTGGCAACCCTGCAGCAGGCCTTTGCTGACACATTGCGGGACGACCCACAGCCGCTGCCGATAAAAGACCGTCGCGTTGCCGCTGACAAGCGATTGCAGATTTATCGCAACCATTATGTGGTCACCCTCACTGACACTTTAAAATGCGTGTATCCCAAGACCTGTGCACTATTAGGTGAGGCGTGTTTTGACGCAGTAGCGCGTCATCATGCGATGATGCATCCCCCGCAAACCGGAGTGATGGAAGACTATGGCGCACAGTTCGATGCGACCTTGCGCGCCCTACCCAATATTATCGAGCCCGTGCCGTGTTGCGCCGAGCTTGCCCGTTTTGAGTGGGCACAAGTGGTACTCACTCTCGCCCCTCCCTCTCCGGCGTTTGAAGGCAGCGCGCTCGCGTTGCTAAGCCCTGAGCAACAAACGCAGGTTTGTTTACCGCTCAACCAGCAAGCCCGTTTATTTGAAAGCGACTACGCGGTCAGTGACGTATGGCAAGCGATCGCCACCGAGCAGTTCGAAGGCTTGGTGGTCGAGAAGCCGCAATCTTTGTTATTGGTTGCTCACCAAGACAAGGTGCATTGGTACACGCTCAATACCCATCATGTCAGTGTGCTCAAAACCTGCCCACACACACCATTAGGCGACCTGTCAGAAGTGCAACTGGCGTGTGTGTCTGAGCTCGCGGCCATGAACGCGTTTACCACCCCAACGACGGCCTGCAATGCTAAGGAGTAAGCCATGTGGCTAACCACAATCAATCACACCTTCACCCGCGCGCTTACCCCACTGCAACCGCTACTTCTGCTGGTGGGCCGCGTCTATGTGGCATGGATTTTTTTTCAATCTGGGCTAATCAAATACCAAAATTGGGACAGCACCCTATACCTGTTTGAGTATGAGTATCAGGTTCCGTTGCTGCCGTGGCAGCTGGCCGCATATTTAGGGACCGCGGCGGAGCTGATTTTGCCGGTATTTGTTGCTTTGGGCCTGCTCGCACGCCCCATGACGTTGGCGTTATTTGTGTTCAACATTGTCGCGGTCGCTTCCTACCCACTGCTCTGGGAGCGTGGCTATGATGACCACATTATGTGGGGCGTGATCTTATTGGTGGTCAGTGTGTGGGGGCCGGGTTGGCTTAACCTCGATAACTGGCTAGCCCGCAAACAAAGCGGCACCGGTTAGCGGTGCCACCGCTGAATAAGGGTATCGAGCTCAGATAAATCGTCGATCGCCACATCCGGTAAGGTGAGTCCTTTGCGCATCATCGGAGATTGGCGCTCTGGGCGGATCCAACAGGCTTGCATGCCCGCTTGGCGCGCGCCAGCCACATCCGAACTTAAGTGATCGCCTACATGTAAAATACGCGCTGGGGCGATGCCCAAGGCCTGCGCCGCCTTATCAAACATCTCTGGGTTCGGCTTGGCCGCACCGTGTTCACCGGCACGGAAAATATGCTGGAAAAACGGCGTCAGGCCAATCGCATCGGTGTCGACATTACCGTTAGTGATGGCCACCAATGGCAGTTTCTCGGACCAGGCTTTTAAGTAAGCCACACTTTGCGCCGGCGGAGTAAAGTCACTGCGATATCCGCAAAAGAAGGTGGTCGCCGCTTGGGCTTGTGCGCGCGCCTTCTCCGCGGTTAAACCCACATGTTCACCGGCAAGCGTCAGCTGGGCAACCCGCATCGCGGTGACGTCAAAGCGGTGGGCTGGGTTCTCATCACGGGCTTGGCGGCGAAATCCCGCAAGGGTGGCTTTATCAAGCGCGGCGAGCGGTGGGCAGTGCTCACGCAAATAGTCGCTTAGCGCCGCCTCCGCGCGTGCGATCACCGGCCAGTTATCGTACAAGGTATCATCCAAGTCAAAACTCACCGCATCAAACGCGTTTAAGCGACGATAAAATTTCATATCACGACTCCGAGTTGTTTTTTTTACCTGCGCTGGGTTTACGATCCCCTTTACTGCGGGCGCGGGGATGCGCCGCGTCATACACTTTCGCCAAGTGTTGAAAGTCCAAGTGGGTATAAATTTGTGTGGTGCTTAAATCGGCATGGCCAAGCAGCTCTTGCACCGCCCGCAAATCCCCAGACGACTCCAGCATGTGAGTGGCAAAGCTGTGGCGTAGTTTGTGAGGATTAATATGGCTGTTCACCGCCTGCTTTTGTCCCCACTCCGCCATACGTTTTTGCACGCTACGGTGCGAAATTCGCTGGCCAAGTTTAGAGATAAATAGTGCCTCTTCTGGCCCTTTGAGGAGCTGGTTGCGCACTTTTAGCCAGTTCATCACCCAGGTTTTCGCCATGCCGGAAAAAGGCACGATGCGCTCTTTTTCTCCTTTACCGGTGACACGCAAATCTCCTTTACGTACCGAGACATCACGCACGTTTAAATCAACCAGCTCGGCTAAACGCAATCCTGCGCCATACATCAGCTCCATCATCGCCCGATCCCGCACCGACAGCGGGTCGTCTTGCTCCACCTCGAGCAGCTGATTCATTTCATCCACATCGAGGTTTTTCGGCAACTGGCGTCCTTGCTTGGGCGCGGCGACCCCTTTGGCTGGGTTGGCGGCAAGCTGTTCGGTTTGCACGAGATAGTCGAAAAAGCTGCGCAGTGCGGACAGCCGCAACGCAATACTGCCCGGTTTAAGGCCATCGCGTTTGGCTTGGCTCGAAATTTGTCGCACCCAGTCGGCATCCACATCTTGCCAATGGGCGATGCCCCGCGCGGTCAGAAAGTCGACAATCTTATCTAACTGGCGCTGATAATTACGTTGCGTATGGGCACTGAGGCCCCGTTCGCTGAGTTGATATTGATAAAAGCGGTCAAGAGGGACCGTCAGTGAACGGGGAGCCGCTTGGTCAGACGTTACCGCTGTCACTGACGCTCACCCTTGTTCGTCCACTGGCTACATAAGATGGCCAAGTGTGCCGCCAGCTGTTCGATAAAAAGGGTGTCCATTTCTGGCTGAAAGTGCCCGCCATCTGCGCTCGCAAAGCTCAACAGTCCCCACTCTTTGCCTTCCCCTTTAATCGGTATCAGCGCAAAAGAGCCGAGCTCCGGTGGCGTTGCCATCACTACTTCAGCATCCACACGGCGCAAGCGTCCGAGATAACAACGACGTCCGGCAAAATGATGACTCTTTAATTGATCCACCGCCTGACGTGAGATGGTCTGCAGCCCGTCGATAGGCGCATACACCCGTAAGCTGACGCTCAGTTGCAGTTGCTCGCTAAGCGTCGTCAATGCTTTTTGCACCGCCTGCGGCGTATTAGCACGCAGCAGGGCCTGATGCGCCTCGGCAAAGGCACGAAACAGGGCATCGTTTTTTGCCCCTAGACTCATCAGTTGGGTAATGTCTTCTTCCAGCTCCGCCACCCGCTCACGCAGGCGCTTGAGTTGAATTTCCACCAGCGATACTGCACCTTGCTCGCCATGTGGCACGGTCAGCTGCGTCAGTAAATCGCGATGGCGAATAAAAAAATCTGGATTGTCTTTTAAATACGCTGCCACCGCCTCATCGCGAAGAGGCATGGTTTCCAGTGTCGAAGCTTCTACCCCATCATTCATAATTGCAATTGTCCATCAAATACATGTGTCGCTGGGCCTGTCATTGATAAGGGATGACCCGGCCCACGCCAGCGAATGCGGAGATCTCCACCGGGTAAACTCACCGTTACTTGCTCATCAAGCAGGCCTTGTATAATCCCGACCGCAACCGCGGCACACGCGCCACTGCCACAGGCTTGGGTTTCACCAGCGCCGCGCTCGTACACTCTAAGCTTAATCGCATTGCGGGAAAGGATCTGCATAAAGCCGGCATTGACCCGTTCAGGGAAGCGTTCGTGACTTTCAAGTAGCGGTCCCAAGGTGTCCACGTCGGCATGGTCAACATCCTCGACCACAGTTACGACATGCGGGTTGCCCATGCTCACGGCACCCACAAACAAGGTCTGTTCCGCCACCCGCATCAAGTAGGTTTTTTCTTGTGAGTTGGCACGAAACGGAATTTTCCCCGGTGTGAATTCCGGCTCGCCCATGTTCACGCGCACCTGATTGTCGTTTTCAATGTGCAGCAGCATTTTACCGGCTTGGGTGCTCACGCTGATCTGATGCTTATTGGTTAGCCCTTTCATTCGCACGAAACGCGCAAAACAGCGCGCACCATTGCCACATTGCGAGACTTCCGATGCGTCAGGATTAAAAATGCGATAATGGAAATCTGTCTCAGGATCGTAAGGCGGCTCGACGACCAATAGCTGGTCAAAGCCGACGCCACGATGACGATCGGCCAAACGCCGAATCAGATCCGGCGAAAAGAACGCGTTTTGCGTGACACAGTCAACCACCATGAAGTCGTTGCCCAGCCCGTGCATTTTTGCAAACTGTACCTGCATGCCAATCCTTATTCTGGTAGGCGCTGTTCAAGCTGCCATAGCGACGCCAAGTTTTCGCGCTCGCGCACAAGGTGAGCTTGGTCGCCATCAACCATGACCTCGGCGGGGCGGCAGCGTGAGTTATAGTTTGACGCCATCACAAAGCCATATGCGCCGGCTGAGCGTACCGCCAGTAAATCACCCGCTTGTAACACCAGCGAGCGGTCTTTGCCCAAGTAATCACCCGTTTCGCAAACTGGTCCTACTAAATCATAGGTTTGCGGCTCTCCTTGGCGCGGCACCACGGGAATGATTTCTTGATAGGCTTGATACAGTGACGGACGAATTAAATCGTTCATCCCCGCATCGATAATGGCAAAGTTTTTGTGCTCACTGTGCTTGAGAAACTCAACCTTGGTCAGCAACACCCCCGCATTGGCGGCAATCGCACGGCCCGGCTCAAAAATCAGCTCAAGATGACGATGATTGTCCAAACGCGCCAACAACGCTTTGGCATACTCAGATGGCTGAGGCGGCTTCTCGTCACTATAGGTCACGCCTAATCCGCCACCCACATCCAGATGACGAATTGTAATGCCTTCATCACCCAAGGTATCAATCAACGCCAACAAGCGGTCGGTAGATTCAATAAAAGGCGCGAGTTCGGTCAGTTGCGAGCCGATATGACAGTCAATGCCTTCGACCTTAAGGTGTGGCAAGCTGGCTGCATAACGGAAACTATTCAACGCCTCCGCAAAAGCAATGCCAAACTTATTTTCCTTTAAGCCCGTCGAGATGTAGGGGTGGGTGTTGGCATCCACATCAGGGTTAATACGCAACGATATCGGCGCTTGCACACCCAACTCGCCCGCGACTTGATTTAAGCGGTCGAGTTCAGAGTGGGACTCCACATTGAAACATTTGATGCCCACTTCCAGTGCACGACGCATTTCTGCGGCCGTTTTCCCCACGCCAGAAAACACCACTTTCGCAGGATCACCACCGGCGACGATCACGCGCTCGAGTTCACCTTGAGAGACAATATCAAATCCTGACCCCAAGCGTGCCAGCACATTTAACACACCGATATTGGAGTTTGCCTTGACGGCATAGCACACCAAATGCGGATGATCGCCCACGGCGCGATCAAATGCGTGCCAATGGCGCTCAAAGGTTGCACGTGAATAGACGTACAAGGGTGTACCGTGATCATCGGCAAGCTGGGTCAAAGGCAATGATTCGGCCCACAGCTGGCCGTCGTCCTGATAATTGAAATAATCCAAGGTGTTCTTCCCTGTCGTCGTTGGTTATTGATTTTGCGTCGGTTGTTCGTCCGGATAATGCAGGGGCCCTTGTTGGCCACAGCCGGTCAGTGTCATGATGCCAGTGAACATCAGTAAAATGACGAGTTTTCGCATAGTGAATGCCAGTGATTATCGAGTCAATGCCCTCTATAATCGCATCACAACCATGAAAAGCAATAGGATGTAACGGGATGAACACAACGGAATATCATCAGTTGGTCGATTTACAAATGCAGGCCATTGAAGAAGGTATCGATGACTCAGGCGCCGACATCGATTATGAAAGCGTTGGCAACGTAATGACGCTGGAGTTCGATGATGGCAGCCAAATCATCATTAACCGCCAAGAGCCGATGCAAGAAATCTGGCTCGCGTCGAAAAGCGGTGGATTCCACTTTGCCCTCAAAGACGGCGAATGGATCTGCAGCAAAACGGGACTCGTGTTGATGGATCTGGTGCAGCAAGAGTGCAGCAAGCACGCAGGCGAACCTGTTTCTTGGTGATCTTAATGGACAATCGACACAGCGCGAGCCCCACGGGCCGCGCTCGTTGACTATTTAAACGACGCTACCTGACCGGCTAATCCCTGATGTGGCGGCTGTCGCGGCGGCTGCCATTGTGGATCGCATTTAAAGGGCAAGGCTTGGGTTTCACCCTGCTCATCGGTCACGATTTGATAAAACTGCGGCAAGTTAAAGTTGATAAAATTGGCACTGTAGCTGTAGCAGTCATGAGAAGATGTATAGAAACGGTTTACCCCTTGCACCATCTCAGTTTTGTCCCCGCTACACTGACGATACACTTCCACCCGATTGTTTTCGTCGAGAATATACAGGTTGTAACCATTGGTACAATCTTCAAAGAAAAACTGCACCAAGCCTTCACTGGCGTAAGCATCAACCACTTCAGGCGGATGCACATCTTGTGGGTTGTCGACCACCATCACCGGCGTGCCGTTGACCTTGTTGGTGGAAATACAGCGATAAAAATCAACCGAGTTTTCTAACCGCTGTACTGACACGCCTCGACGTTCGAAAAACAAACCATGAGTCTGCTTACCGATGCGTAAGGCTTTAAATCGGCGGCGCTTTTCCTTTTCAATTGGTTTTAAGCGCAATTCAATGCACTCAGCGACCAATTGATAGACCAGATTACGAATTAAGCCACGCATCTTGCTTGAGTAGCAGAACACGTCCACAGACTCTGGGGGCAGCGCATCTTGGTGCATTTTGCCCAGCATGGTTTTCAATGCTTCCAAAATGGCATCATCGCCACGGTAATTCAGGGTCCGAACTTCATTCCACGAGTTGCGATAAACGAGATCGACACTCCCCACCAAACAGGTTTGTTCGGGGCCGTAGCTGAAAATATCACTGTTTTTGAAGTCAAAACGCATCGACGGTTTTTTGTATGCCGATGTTGGGTCTTGCTCTAAATTGACAAACAACGCGAGCTGGCGAATTTCACACGGACTCGACAGCGCATCCAGTGTCGGGCGCGGTGGACGTAATGAGAAGGTGTTACGCATGTCACTGACTAGCTGATACAAGGTATCGATATCAACATCCGCATCGCGCACCACGGTGTGCAAATGGGTTGACTCCGTCAGCAAGCCGTTAAAAAACGCCCACGCCACCAGCTTGGATAAATAAGCATTGTGCTCTAGCGGCGCGCGACCAATGATATCGACCGGATCAAGCGAGTGCTTATACAAATACCAACCCGGCGCATTGGTGCGCCCTTCCGAGACCTGAATAAAGGTGAGATCCGATTCATGTAAATCCGGCGAAATTTGCGGATTCAATAAGGTCACTTTACCCGGCAATTCTTCAAAGGCGGCATACAGTTTACGCGCGAGAATACTGATGTCTTGCGGGCTAATCGCGGACGTAATATCGTTGCGACGAGCAAAGCGGATCAGGTTCCGATAGCTTTGCATCAAGGCGTCAAGCAGCTCGTTGTGCGCGTATTTTACCTCCTCGACTTTCCAGTAACGGCGGTTGTCGAGGTAGGCCAGCGCCTGTTCATCCCAGCCCCACTCACGGGTTAGCAATCGCAACACATCACGACGCCATGCGACCGAGCCGGTCGACGGCGCCTGCGTCAATTTCTCATGGGTTTTTAGATAAAAACAACGACGTACAAGGTCGAGACGACGGGTGTCACCAATGGATTCCAAATAACGGGTGACTTTTTCCAGCATCAAATAATAGGCGTCGGACTGATACACATCGACCCATCCGGCATAGAAACGGCGTTTGCCATCCACACTCAGAAGCTGGGTGCCGGGATACTGCCATGAGTAGGCTTCGAGCAAAATTGCTTTGAGGACAGACTTGTACGGTGAATCAATGCTTTTATACAGTTGCCACAAGCTTGAGCCAAAATATTCTTCGGCTGGGATGGTCGGCAGACCACCAAAGTCGACCCAATCTCGACGGTCAAGGCCATGGTCAGCGACCAGCGTATCCACGTAGTCTTCGTAGCACGCTTCCATCTCTGGTGGCACCATGTACCACAACAGTTTTTGGCCGGCGAGTCGCATGGAGGAACGATAAAACTCATCCAGCAAAAGAAAATGCTGACTGGTGCCACAGTTGTCACTGGTCATCGCCTGTGACAAGTGGTGGCGAAAACGGCCCTCACAGACCACAAAAAAGTTCGCTTCTACCCCTTGGTTGAGGGCCCACTCTGAAATGGCGGTGCACTTGGCATCCAGCATCTCGCGCTGCGCCGCACTGACGGAGGCATCCACACACACCCAAATATCGAGGTCACTGGTCAAGCTTTGCCCCATGGACCCGGTACTGCCCATGGTATACATGCCTTTAATTGGCAGACGCTGATCGTGCTCAAAACGCGCAGTTAGAGAGGAGAAACGGGTGTCTGTGTGGATCAGGCAATCTGAGACAAACTGACGTTGTGTCTCATCAAGCTCGTAATCGGCAATGCCAAAGGGCACGCTGTCGTCAAAAAACCCCGGTAAAGCCGGATGGTTTAGGTGTAAAAGCACTGGTAGCACATCGAAAACCGCTTGAGCCTGCCGGCTCATGGCTGACCGCGCGCGATCCATTCTCACACGGTTAAACGCCTCGATGCGTTCAGTTTGCTGTTCAACGTATGTTTGCAAGGCAATCATCCAGATTCGTTGACATCCCGGTCAACAGGTCGACGTTACTGTCTTCACCGTATCCGCCCAATTGCAGATAACAAAACGTGATCAATGTAACACTCTAGACAACTCGGGTAAAGCCAATAACCCCGATGCCTGTGTGGTGGTATCTATGCCGCACTATAGGCGATTTTTGAGACCAACATCAATCTTTTTCGCTCTACAACCTTAGTCGTAGACCAGCAAAAATGCCGTCTTTCCAAGTAACAATTTGCTGTAATAATAAGCGATTGATCACATTTTTTCACCTATATCGCGACCAGCACGCCATAAATGCGCAAACGCGTCAGGAGAGATTACGCCCAGCGCAGCGCCAATGATAGGATGGGCGCCATTGTGTAAGAAGGAAAGCAAATCATGTATTCAACCCCCGTACGCATTGCGACACGCAAAAGCCCTCTGGCCTTGTGGCAGGCGGAGTTTGTTAAAGCGGCTCTTGAGCAGTCACACCCAGGTTTATCCGTCGAGCTGGTGCCGATGGTCACAAAAGGTGACGTGATTCTGGACACGCCGCTCGCCAAGATTGGCGGTAAAGGGTTGTTTATTAAAGAGCTCGAGCAAGCCATGCTCGACGGTCGCGCCGACATCGCCGTGCACTCGATGAAAGACGTTCCAGTCGAATTTCCTGAAGGACTGGGGCTAGTCACCATTTGTGAACGTGGCGACCCGCGTGACGCCTTTGTCTCTAATCATTACGACAGCATTGATGCATTGCCCGAAGGGGCGGTGGTAGGCACCTCCAGCTTGCGTCGAGAATCCCAACTTCGTGAGCGCCGCCCAGACTTGGTGGTCAATACATTGCGCGGCAATGTCGGCACGCGTCTCGGTAAACTCGACGATGGCCAATATGACGCCATCATCCTCGCGGCAGCCGGGTTAAAACGACTGGGCTTACACGATCGCATTCGCAGCGAAATCCCGCCAGAAGTGATCTTACCCGCGGTTGGCCAAGGTGCCGTAGGGATTGAATGTCGATTGGATGATGAACGTATTCGTACCTTGTTGGCCCCGCTGTCTGACGCCAACACCACTCAACGCGTATTGTGCGAACGCGCGATGAACAATCGCCTTGAAGGCGGCTGTCAGGTGCCGATTGGCAGTTATTCAGAAATCCAAGGCGACAAAATCTGGCTACGTGCGTTAGTCGGTGAGCCCGATGGCTCTACCATTCTGCGCGGCGAAATTACAGGGCCGCTCGAGAAAGGCGAACAACTGGGCACCGATCTCGCCGAGCAACTGCTCGCCCAAGGCGCACGTCAAATCTTGGATAAGCTTTATCAAGACGACGCATGACCATTGTTGTTGTTCGCCCCGAGCCGGATTGCAGCCAATTAGTCGACCAGCTTGCCCAACACAAGCTGGCGGCCTTGCCTTGCCCACTGGTTAGCTTTACGCCGGGGCGAGATTTACCGTCACTGTCCGCGCTACTTTCCTCTCTCCCCGCAGGCAGTGTGTTAGTGGCCGTTAGCCCCCGCGCGGTCGCATTTACCCATCAAGCCCTGCAGCAACAGGGGTTAGCGTGGCCGCGTCATTGTCATTATGTGGCCGTCGGGCAGCGCACGGCCAACGAATGGCAGCAGGTTGCCAACCAGCCGGTACAGTATCCTGCGCGAGAAGACAGCGAAGGCATGCTCTCATTAGCGTCTTTTAAGGTGATAAAAGGGAAGCAGGTGGTTATTCTGCGCGGAGAGAGCGGACGCGATATGATGGGGCAAACCTTGCAGTCGCAAGGCGCGCAAGTTCACTATTGCGAGGCCTATCTACGACAATGGGCGATTGAGCCTTTAGTATCGCAAGTAGTAAGCTGGCCACAAGACACGATTACCACCGTGGTGGTAACCAGTGGTCAACAATTAGCCCACTTTGATCAACTTATCACACTGAGCGGACAGCACTGGCTGCGCCAATGCCGTATACTGGTGCCCAGTAAAAGGATTCAAGATCAAGCGACTGCGCTCGGTTTTGACACGATTACGACCGTTGACAGCGTGGCCAATGACGCACTGGTTAACACGCTGCTGAGGTTAAGAAAAACGGGACTTTCGGATGACTGACAACAAAAACACCGACACCAAGCAAAGCAAGGCCACGACTCCCTCTTCACCAGATACGCACGCCTCGCACAGTAAAGCGGCGCCTAATAAGCCTAAACCTGCCACACGCAGCCGAGGCGGACTAATATTAGGTGCAGTTGCCATCGCCATCGCGCTAGGGTCGAGTGGTTGGCTTTTCTACCACGGCCACCAACAAGCCACCGTGCTGCAAAATACGCTATCCGCGCAGCAAGCGCAGATTACACGCCTTGAGCAAGCCCTGAATGACCAGCAACAGGCGGCAGCAAAAGCGCGCGCGCAAGTGATTGATGACACCCAAACACGCCTAGCGCAACAAGACAATACCTTGAAGAGCTTGCAAAAAGCGGTAGCCGAAGTGAAAGGGCGCCGTCCGAATGACTGGCTGCTTGCCGAAGCGGATTACCTAATTCGTATGGCCGGACGCAAGATTTGGCTCGAGCATGACGCGCAAAGCGCCACCGCGCTGATGGAAGCGGCCGACCATCGCATTGCCCAGCTCAACGATCCTTCTTTGATGCCTATTCGTCAGGCCATGGCCGACGACATTACGGCGCTAAAAGCAGTAAAACGGATTGATCGCGACGGCATCGTGCTGCGTTTAACCAGTATGCAACAGCAGGTCGAAACCTTACCGCTTGCCAATGCGGTGATCCCTGACGCGATTGAAACCGAGAAGCCGGTGGTGAGCGAATCGGTCAATGACTGGCAAACCAACCTCACTACCTCCGTGAAAGACTTTGTCGATAACTTTGTTACCTACCGCAAACGTGATGGCAATGTTGTCCCGCTGCTGTCGCCAACACAAAGCTACTATCTGCAAGAGAACGTCAAGAACAAGCTCGATCAAGCGATGCGCGCGGTCTATCAAGGCAATGATGCCTTGTATCATGAGGCCTTGGGTATGGCCAAAGATTGGACACTACGCTTTTATAACCAAGATGCGACTGTGACGGAACGCTTTGTCGAGCAAATCGATGCACTCGACCAGCAAAGAATCGGCATCGATTTACCTAACAAGCTAAAAAGCCAAGCCTTGGTCAGTGATGAAATCGACACCCGACTGCGTCGAGACATCGCGCCACTCACAGGAGGTCAGTCATGATTAAACTCCTACTGCTTGTCTTAGCGCTGGTTGCCGGTCTGCTCGTCGGTCCGGAGCTTGCTGGTCAACAAGGGTATGTGCTGATCTCTGCTGCCGAGCAGACACTTGAGATGAGTGTTACCACTCTGATTATCCTCATTATTGGATTGATTGGGGTGTTATGGGTGCTCGAGTGGGTGCTGCGCAAGCTGCTCTCGCTCAGTAGCACCGCGAGCGGTTGGTTATCAGGACGTAAACAACGCAAAGCACGCAAGCAAACCCAAACGGGATTGATGAAATTACGCGAAGGCGAATGGAAGCAAGCGGAGAAACTATTAGCAAAAGCCCGTCCTTTCAGTGACGCGCCCATGCATAATTTACTGGCCGCTGCAGAAGCGGCGCAGCAGCGTCAAGATCTTCATGCGAGAGATCAATACCTCCAGCAAGCCGCCGACCTCAACGCCAACAGCTTGGCACTTGCCCTGACCCGTGCACAACTACACAGCCAAAGCGGTCAGTACGAAGAAGCACTGGCGTCGTTGCGTGCCATTAAGCGCCAGCATCCTCGAAACCCGGTGATGCTATCCCTGCTTAAAGACACCTATATTCAACTGGAAGATTGGTCAGCGTTATTGAATTTGCTGCCCACACTGAAGAAGGCTCAGCTTCTAGATGGGACGCAATTGGAAGCACTCAGTGAGCGTGCGGAACTCGGTGTCATGGCACACATTGCCAGCCAACAAGGCACCGAGGGGCTGCTAACCCACTGGAATCGACTCTCGAAAATCAAACGCAGCCAACCCGCTCTATTGGTGGGGCTGGTACGCCACTTAGTGGCGCGCAACGCGGACTCTGAAGCCTATATTCTACTGCGAGAAGCCTTGAAAAAACGTCCGGAAGACAGCCTGATTGCGCTGCTCCCCAGCTTAAAGCTGCCTGACATTCATCCCGCCGTGGTCATGCTCGAAGAGCTCCTCAGGTACGACTCTCGTAATCCTGTCACCCATAGCGCGTTAGGACAGTTGCTGATGCAACAAGGGAAATGGCAAGACGCACGTAGCCACTTTGAGAAAGCCCTCGAGTATCGTGCGGACGTGACCGACTACGCATATCTCGCCGACGTGTTGGATAAGCTCAATCAAGGAAAAGCGGCCAGCGATGTCTCTCGCACCGCACTCAAACTTGCGCTACCCGAGCAACCGCCTGCCGCTTAATCGTGGAAAATGAGACACAAGCAAACGAAAACGCCCCGCTTCAAGCGGGGCGTTTGTTATTCTTCATCCGAGTGTCAACGCTTTTTGCACAATACGTTTAACGCCGCATCGGCATTACGTGTCACCACTTTCCCAGTGCGGGCATCCACGCCCATTGCTCCTTGCACCCAATAAGGTAAACGCATAGGCAACTGATCGGTGGCCTTAGATACCGCGGTCAAATCAGCTTGGCTTGCCAGCATCATGCCCTCTTTTTGGCACCGTGCCATCGCGCCTGCATAGTCAATACGCAACCAATTGATATCCTTTTCCACATATTGCTGATCGCCGGCTTCCGGCTCAGGCAAACCAAAATGATTCAGGTTAATGGTGGACACGCTCGCTGGCATGGTTGATTTTGCCATCATCGATGATGACGTCACAGACTTCGCCTGCGTCGCTAAAGGGGGTAAACGAATCACGGCCGGTTCCGATAATGGCTGGCGTGTTTGACGCATAACAGCCTTTTGGGTGGGTCCGAACTGGCGCACACGCTGTAACACCAAACGCGCCACGTCAGGGTTATCATATGGACCAATCAGGCAACGCCCTCGCCCATCACGGAGATGCACCTGAAACGGCAAGTCTGGCAACCCTTGACGCAGCGACTGGAAAAACGCGCGCGATGGCACACCTTCCGTTGCCCCACACTGGATCCAAAACGCATGGCTATTTGGGTCAAGCGTTTGGTTGCCCCACAATCCTTCACCAATATCGCACTGCTCACCAATAATGGGCCAGCCTTGTTGGTGGTCAATCACCGCACACGGCGTTTGCGCCGCATTCACTGGCGCACTGATCGCCCATGTTGCTACGGCACTCACCGCAAGACGTCGCAACCACCTCATGATTTGCTCTCCTGAAAACCGAATGTTGTCAGCTTAAGCAAAGTGACGCGGCGACTCAAGCGAGCGCTGCTCAGCCTGTTAGCTTCCAACAAAAATGGCTGCAAACGCAGCCATTTTATTCACCCTTTATAGATTTTGGGGTTGAAGACATCCCGCAGCCAATCGCCCAGTAAGTTGATAACTAGTACCAATAAGACCAGTACGATGCCAGGAAAGGCGGTGATCCACCACGACCCCGAGAAGATATAGTTAAATCCGATACTGATCAGTGAGCCTAAAGACGGCTGATCGACCGGCATGCCCAAACCCAAAAAGGATAGCGCCGCTTCCGACATAATCGCGTTAGCGACCTGCACCGTCGAAATGACCAAAATGGGCGAAAGACAGTTGGGCAAAATATGGCGGAACATAATCCGCGGGGAACGAAAGCCCATCACTCGCGCCGCTTCGACGTACTCTTTCTTCTTTTCAGCAAGCACAGACGCTCGAATGGTGCGGGCATACTGTGGCCATTCCGCCACCCCGATAATCACCACCAGCATTAAGATCGCATATTGGCTGTAAAACTCACTGCCAAAGCTGGCTTTAAAAATGGCCGAGACAATGATCGCCACCATCATGGTCGAGAACGATAACTGAATATCGGCAATTCGCATGAAAAAGCTGTCGATTCGTCCGCCAAAATAGCCCGCACTGAGCCCAATCACAGTACCCAATAGAAGCTGCAAACCGACCGCACACAAACCAATGGTCAGGGAGATACGCAGACCATAAATCATGGTCGATAAAATATCGCGCCCTTGGTTATCCGTTCCTAACAGGAAACGCGGATCGCTCCACTCCATCCATGCCGGGGGTAATTCTGAGTCCATAATATCAATCATGGTCAGATCGTAGGGATTGGTCGGCGCAATAAGCGGGGCAAATAGCGCCAACAAAACGAACAGGACAAAGACGGTAAAACTCGCCATCGCGACTTTGTCACGCTTAAAGTGATAGAGAAAATCTGAGGCTAAAAAGCGCTGCCAACGGTTTGGCTGAGTGGTTGTTTGTGTCATTGCCTATGCCTCCTTACCTGTAAGATTGACCGTTGGGTTGATAAGGCCATAGAGCAGATCAACAAAGGTATTCGTGACCACAAATATCAAGCCGACAAAAATTACATAAGCGGTGATCAGTGGCGTATCCACACGGTTAATCGCTTCAAGGAAGAGAAACCCCGTGCCAGGCCATTGGAAGACAGTTTCCGTCAAAATGGTATAGGCAATCATGGTACCAATTTGTACCCCACCGACGGTGACAACGGGCAACATGGTATTTTTCAACGCGTGCTGGTAGTACACCTTCTTCTGGGGCAAGCCTTTGGCACGCGCAAACTTCACGTATTCAGTGCCAAGCGCTTCCAGCATTTCAGAGCGCACTAAGCGAATAAACAGCGGTAACATGATCGATGCCAGCGAGACCGCGGGCAGCACCAAGTGCGCCAAGCCATCCAAGGTGAAAAAGCCAGACTCCCAACCAAGCCAATTGGCCGTTTCACCTCGCCCATACGACGGCAACCAACCTAACTCAATCGAGAACACATACATCAACATGATGGCGGTTAAGAAAACAGGTATCGAGATCCCCACAATACTGAAGCCCATGATGACTTTGGTGAGAATGCTATTGGGATGAATGGCAGAATACACCCCAAGTGGGATCGACACGACAACGATAATTAACGCCGCCCCAGCGACGAGCTCCAGTGTCGCTACCAGCTTATCTAAAATCACGTCCACCACGGGACGTTTAAAGAAGTACGAATTTCCCAAGTCGCCCTGTACCGCTTTACCGATAAAACGGGTGTACTTGGTAATAAAGGGATCGTTAAGTCCCATCTCATCGCGCAGCGCGTTACGCTCCGCTTCTGATACTGATTGCCCCACCAGCTCCCGCAAGGGGTCGCCGAGGTTGTCCTGGATAGCAAACGCCACCAGACTGATCACAAACATCACTACCAGTGCCTGAACCAGACGTTTGACTAAAAACGTTACCATGTTTGCCTCTAAGCGATTGGAGATGAAGGGGCCTTATCAGGCCCCCTTTTACACCCTTACTCGACGACCAAATCGCCGAAATAAGGGAAGTTCATACCGTTAACAATCGGTTTGATGTTGACGTTATTTTTGGCGGCCCATGATGGATCCTGCCAGTGCAGAGGAAGGAAAGCAGCGTCGTCATACAGGATCTTCTCGACTTTTTGCAGCATGGCACTGCGCTTCTCGAGATCGGTCTCTGAGTTCGCCGCCGTGACCAGTTTGTCGACTTCACTGTTTGAGTAGTGACCACAGTTGTACTGGCCCTTACCTGTGTCCGCATTGCGGGTCATGGTCAAGAACTCGGTAAAGTTGGCGGAGTCTTCAGTATCTGGGTGCCAGCCGATCATTTGCATGCCCGCTTCACACTTATCAAACTCTGGCCAGTATTGCGCTTTTGGCATAGTTTGCAGATCGACCTTAATCCCAATCTTCGCCATCATCGCCGCAACCGCTTGAGCGATTTTTTCATCGTTCACATAACGGTTATTCGGCGCAATCATGGTGATCGAGAAACCATCTGGGTAACCCGCCTCTTCCATCAGCTTTTTCGCTTTGGCCAAGTCATAACGCGGCTTTAGATCAGCATTGTAGCCTGCATACCCGACGGGGCTTTGCTGGCTAGCTGGCGTGGCGGCGCCTTTCATGATTTTTTGCGCGATACCTTCGTTATTGACCGCATAAGCAACCGCTTGACGAACACGCGGGTCTTTAAACTCATCAACAACACTTTGGTTCATTTGGAAAGTGATCACGCGCGTCCCTGGCATGGTCACCAACTGCAAGTTATCAGAGCGTTCGATACGGCGGTAATCATTCGGTGACACCGGCGCAATCATATCCACATCACCTGACAACAAGGCAGCGACGCGGGTGGCGTCTTCTTTAATTGGGCGTAAGGTGATGTTGTCGACATTGCCTTCGCTTTCTTTGTCCCAGTAGTTTTCGTTGCGCTTAAATTCCACGACAACGCCTTGCTCACGCTCGGCAACCACGTAAGGACCGGTCCCTGACAGGTGTGTTGACGCATAGGTTGAGCCATTTTTCTTCAGCTCTGCTTTGTCACGCCCGTCTTCGGTTTTACCACTGTAGTATTTGCTGTCCATCGGGAAGACATAGGTCATCACGTTTTCAACCAATGGGTAGGTGCCATCCGTGATCACGTCTACCGTATGCGCATCGACTTTTTTAATATCAACAATCGGGGTGAAGATCCCTTTGAAGTCTGGCGAGGATTTGAGGCGCTTGAACGTCCAAACGACATCATCAGCAGTAAATGGGTTACCAGAGTGGAACGTCACACCTTCACGCAAATTAAAGCGCACCGTTTTGTTATCCATGCGCTCCCAAGAGGTCGCGAGGCGTGGCTCAAAGTCCATCTCTTGGGTGAAACGGACTAGCGGATCAAAGACCATATGAGAAAGCTGCAACGTGCCACCAGACAGTTGCTCATGCGGGTCAAGTGAGACAGGATCCGCATCGTAAGCAATGGTGATATCCGCCGCGGCTGCGCTAAAGCTTAGGCCTGCGGCCATCAGCGCCACGGCAATCTTGCTCTTCATTGTTTTCATTTGCATAGCTCCTTTATGCGTAGGGGAGTGTCCCCTGCTGTGTTTGCATCGGTAATCAATTGCGGCCATCTGACCGCGACGGCACAGGCTAACTATGCCGTTTGCAAACCTTCCGTGCTCATTCCCTTAAATTCCGGCATCAATGAAATCAGCTTGCGGCTGTATTCATGCTGAGGATCGGTAAATAGTTGCTCGGTCGGTGCCACTTCCAACAGCTGACCCTTGCGCATCACACCAATGCGATCACACATTTGTCGAATAACTGGCAAATCGTGACTGATAAACAGCATGGTGAGATTGAGCTCGTCTTGTAGGTCTTTAAGCAGGTTTAGAATTTGGGCCTGCACCGACACATCCAGCGCCGACGTAGGTTCATCACAAATCAATAAGCGCGGGCGCGTTGCCAGTGCGCGGGCAATTGAAATCCGCTGACGTTGACCACCAGAGAACTCGTGAGGGTATTTGATCCCCGCGCCACGTCCTAATCCAACATGATCCAATAAATCCCCCACGATCTGACGGATCTGAGACTCATTGTCTGCCAAGCGGTGGAAGCGAATGGGCTCGGCGATAATGTCATAGATTTTCATCCGCGGATTCATTGACGAATACGGGTTCTGAAACACCATCTGCATTTGACGACGAATCGGACGTCGCGCCCGTTCGCTCTTAATCGCGGTGAGATCAATGCCTTCAAAAATGATTTGTCCGGTATTGGGCGGATACAGTCCCGTAATCGCACGGGCAATGGTCGACTTACCCGATCCTGACTCGCCCACCAGCCCGAAGGTTTCACCTTCGACAATATCGAAGCTGACATGATCAGACGCTTGAACATATTCGCGACGGCTGGCAAATAACGAATCTTTGGTAACAAAACGCAGCGATACGTCTTTGACTTGCAATAACGGCCCGGTATAAGCGCGCTGATCTTGGCTTTGCCCCAACCAATGATTTTTAATATCCAGCTCGACGGTTTCGCCAGCTTCTTCGATATAGTTAACCAGTGGAAAGCGATCAAGCTTGATATCTGAGCGTGGTACCGCTGAAATCAGACTTTGCGTGTAAGGATGTTGTGGCTCACCGAGTACTTGTCGGGTGGTGCCAATTTCCACCAAATCACCGCGATACATCACTGCAACGCGATCAGTGACATTCGCGACCACACCCATATCATGGGTCACCAACATACAGCCGACGTTTTTCTGCTGACACAAGTCACGGATGAGCGTCAGGATTTGGTCCTGTATTGATACGTCCAATGCAGTGGTAGGCTCATCGGCAATGATTAAATCGGGCTCACCGGCTAGGGCGATAGCAATCACCACACGCTGGCGCATGCCGCCAGAGAATTGGTGGGGGTACTGTTTAATGCGGATTTCTGGATCCGGAATCCCCACTTGCTCCATCAAGGTCAACGCCCGCTGATAGGCTTGCTGCTGAGTCACATTTAAATTGGTAAGAATGGTTTCAGTCAGCTGCTGCTCCACCGTGAACAGTGGGTTTAACGATGTCATGGGGTCTTGGAAGATAAAGCCAATCTTATCCCCACGAACCTTGCGCATTTCATTGGGCGTCAGACCAGAAATCTTTTTGCCATCGAGGTACACATCGCCGCTGGCTATCCGTCCCGGTGGGCTCAGTAAGTCAATCACCGCGTTGCCAACCGTCGACTTACCCGCGCCGGACTCACCGACCACACCAACGATCTCGCCGCGTTCAATGGTAAATGACAGTGATTTCACTGCCGCATGTACGCCATGACGAGACGGATACTCTATTCGTAGGTTATTTACTTCTAGCAGTGCCATTTATCATCCTTGGCATCGTCGAATGTGACGATGTACTCCTTGTCCAGACTGAGCCCTGTTCAACCGATACCCAGTAAAAAATAGGGGGATTCCAATCTGGCAAACATTTCACAAAAAATCAACAACACAGCAGGATATGCCATAATCCTGCTTAAAGGTCGAATAATCATTCACAGCCATTCTCTGTAAATTCACCCCAAAAGATACAAAACATATTTCATATCAGTGAAATACAGACTCATTACCGTGTCACAGTTGTAAAACAAATTACGCATAAGATAAAGCCCAACCTGTTAACACTCATAAAACATTGCCAGTGCTTTACGCTGATATTCACGGCATAAATTGTTATCTGTTTTATCAATAATAAGAATGGCAGTGTTTTACCCTGTCTAATCTTAGGTATAGCAGCAGTATCGCGTAGCCGCTGATATCGGGCAGATTCAGGGTTTTTTCTGTGTGGGATTCTTGATTAAGCTCTAATTTCTGACTTTTTCTTCATGAAGCCGCATCATCGCGACAAAAAATAAATAGGCAAGTAAGGCGGGTTAATCAGACAGGCATCAACACAGACACATCTATCATGATAAGCAGACCTAAAAACGAAAAAACCCCAGCCGTTAGGCTAGGGTTCATAATAGTGGTCGGTGAAGAGGAATTCGATGCGACCGGGCTTCCGGCCCCCGACCCGCTATCCCAAACGAACAGGTATAAACGAAAAAACCCCAGCCGTTAGGCTAGGGTTTGTAATAATGGTCGGTGAAGAGGGATTCGAACCCCCGACCCTCTGGTCCCAAACCAGATGCGCTACCAAACTGCGCTATTCACCGACATTTTCGCTTTCAGCGAGAATAATGGGGTGGCTGACGGGACTTGAACCCGCGACAACTGGAATCACAATCCAGGGCTCTACCAACTGAGCTACAGCCACCACTGATTTTTTGCCATCTATTTCTATCCCGGAATGGCGCGCCCGACAGGATTTGAACCTGTGACCTTTGGCTCCGGAGGCCAACGCTCTATCCAACTGAGCTACGGGCGCTTGCCCCGTTGGCGGTGACGAATATTACGGATATCGTTACCAGCCGTCTAGCACTTTTTTTAATTTTTTTACTGACTGGTCTCTTTTTGGACAAATTGCGTAGAAATCGTCAGTTAGGTCTCTACTATAACGGTTTAACGTAACAATCTAAAGCGCTATAATCACCTAATCTTTACACGGGGTTAACCTACCCTGTTTGGGTGAGCCCGTAGAGAAATATGAATGTCGCGGCCGAATCACGTCTTCATTGATTCACCCTTTGAGGTTGGCGACAAAATAAGACGAAAAAGGCGTAAGCCACCAGTAATGTGGGAGTGTCATTGTGAGCGCAAAGGGAAAGAGTCTACGTCATATCATGGTTGCCTCTGTGGCTGCCTTCATGTTTGCTTCAGCCGCACAGGCGCTTGAAGTCTCAGAGAGTGAAAAATCCGCCATTGCCGAGCGCATTGCCCCGGTTGGTGATGTATACCTTGACGGTCAAGCCCCGGTCGAAACGGCTGCCGCTGAACCGACGGGTCCACGTACCGGCGATCAGGTATATAATACTTACTGCACTGCGTGTCACAGCACAGGCGCAGCAGGCGCACCAAAAACCGGTGACGCCGCCGCTTGGGGGCCTCGTGTCGACAAAGGCATGGAAACCCTCACCAAACACGCTATCAACGGCTTTAATGCGATGCCTGCCAAAGGCACCTGTATGGACTGCTCTGACGACGAGATCGTTGCCGCGATTGAGCACATGCTAGACGCGCTCTAAGACGGAATGGTTGTTGCGTTCGACTGAGTGATAAGAGGCGCCGTATCAACGGCGCTTATTTATTTTGGTTTAGCATCGCTTTTAGGTTCGCGATCGCGGCTTGTCCCTTCTCCATGCGCTCTTGTTGTGAAACGGGCTTTTTGTTCATCTCCCATTCCACATCCTCAAACGGCAATTCGTCGAGAAAACGGCTGTGCTGCGGCTTAATCAATTCGCCAAATTGGCGACGCTCTTTACAGACGACAAAAGTCAGCGCTTTTTGTGCCCGCGTGATCCCCACGTACGCCAAACGCCGCTCCTCATCGATATTGTCTTCGTCGATACTCGACTGGTGAGGCAACAAGCCTTCTTCCATACCAATCATATACACATAGGGAAATTCGAGCCCCTTAGACGCATGTAAGGTCATCAGCTGCACTTGATCAGCATCATCATCGTCTTCACCTCGCTCCATCATGTCGCGCAGCGTAAGGCGCTGAACCACTTCTCGTAAACTGCGCTCGGTGTTGTCCGGATTATCGCCCTCTAAATCAGCCACTATCCAGCTGTAGAGATCCGAGACATTTTTCATCCGCATTTCCGCCATTTTAGGGCTGGACGAGGTCTCATATAGCCAGTCTTCGTAATGGGTATCACGCAACAACGCTCGTACTGCGGCAACGGTATCGCCACGTTCAGCCTGATCGGACAATTCAACAATCCAACGTGTGAACGCCTGTAACGAGGCCAATCCTCGGCCCGACAAATGCTGCGTCAGTCCTAACTCGAAGCTCGCCGCAAACAAGCTTTTGCCTCGCTGGTTTGCGTAGCTACCCAGTTTTTCCAGTGTGACAGGGCCGATTTCGCGTCGCGGAGTATTCACAATACGTAAAAAGGCGTTGTCATCGTCTTGATTGGTCAGCAAGCGCAAATAAGCCATGATGTCTTTAATTTCTGCGCGAGCAAAAAAGGAGGTGCCGCCCGATATTTTGTACGGGATGCGGTTTTGCATCAGCGCTTTTTCGATGAGACGAGACTGATGATTTCCACGATAAAGGATGGCGTAGTCTTTATACTGGGTGCGTCCCAGAAAGCGATGGCCAATCAGCTCACCCACCACACGCTCGGCTTCATGCTCTTCATTTTTCGCCGTCAATACCTTTAGCATGTCCCCATCAGGTAATGCTGAGAAAAGCGTTTTTTCAAAAACATGCGGATTATTGGCAATCAAAATATTGGCGGCACGCAGTATACGGCTGGTTGAGCGGTAGTTTTGCTCCAATTTCACCACGTGCAAGCGCGGAAAGTCTTGCTGCAGGTAAACGAGATTTTTCGGCTGGGCGCCTCGCCATGAGTAAATCGACTGATCGTCATCCCCAACCACCGTAAAGCGCGCACGCTCGCCTACCAGCAGTTTTACTAACTGATACTGGCTGGTATTGGTATCTTGATACTCATCCACGAGCAGGTAACGAATGCGTGCTTGCCAGCGCTCCCGAACCGCTTGATTCTGACTAAGTAACGCCACCGGCATTAATATCAAGTCATCAAAATCCAACGCATTATACGCCCGCATTTGTTTTTGATAACGCGCATAGCAGGCAGCGAATAACTGATCGCGCTCACCTTGCGCCTGCGCCAGTGCCTCATCAGGCCCCAGCATCGCATTTTTCCAATTCGAGATGGTATGCACTAATTGACGCAGCAAGTCTTTATCATTATCCAGCTCATCTTCGGTCAAGGTTTTGAGCAAGGCCAATTGGTCTTGGTCATCAAAGAGCGAAAAGCCCGCCTTGAGCCCCAAGGTTTTATATTCTCGCCGAATGATATTCAGACCTAGGGTGTGGAAGGTTGACACCATCAGGCCACGCGACTCTTGCTTGCCGAGCGTTTGCGCGACACGTTCTTTCATTTCTCGCGCTGCTTTGTTGGTAAAGGTGACCGCCGCAATATGACGCGCTTTATACCCACACTGTTGAACCAAATAGGCGATTTTGTGGGTAATAACACGTGTTTTTCCTGAACCGGCTCCCGCTAAAACCAAGCAAGGGCCGGAAATATGGCGCACCGCATCGGACTGCGCGGGGTTAAGTTTCATGGTGACAACGCCTCTTTTTAACCTGAGTTGGCATTGTAGAGGGAAACACTCACATGTCTATCTTACGCGCGCTTGTCGCAAAGATTGACTACACTTTGCGCTTGTCACTCGCGCAAAAAACAGACTAAAATGAATGAACGTTCATTCACTATTGATACCATGCACAGTATGGATAAACGCACCCAAATTTTGTCGGCCACTGAACAACTCATTGCGACACGTGGGCTCGATAAAGTCTCGATGCAGCAAGTCGCCAAGCATGCTGGCGTAGCAGCTGGCACCATTTATCGCTATTTCGATGACAAGGATGACTTACTCCGTCAATTATCTGCACATCTGATGATGCAATGCGCGACAAACATTCAACATGGGGTTAAGGATGAACCAACGCTGCGCGACCAATTTGAACGCCTATGGCGCAATACTTGGCACATGATGTTACAGCGCGACCACCTCCTGTTATCACGTGATCAATTCGAAGCACTACCACGTGATGACCATGCACACACTCAGCAGGAACGCATCGCATTTGCTGACCTTTATCGGGTGATTCAACAAGGTAAAGACCAAAGGCTATTCAAACCCATGGACGATGACGTTTTGATCGCTCTCGGGCTAGAACCGGCGGTTTGTTTAGCTCGCAAACAGGTTCGGGGTGTTATAACCCTGAACGATGATGCTATCGCAGATGCAATTCGCGCTTGCTGGGATGCAATTTCTCTTCACTAACGACGTTCGGAGCTAACTTCGATGAAAAAATGGTTTTTTGTCATGCTGATCCTTGCACTGCTGCTGTTTGGCAGTGTGATTGGCTTTAACCTGTTCAAGCAGCAAAAGATAGCGGAATATATGGCAAATATGCCGGAACCAACCCATCCGGTGACGGCCGTGACGGTTGCTGCTGAGCCATGGACCCCCACCATCGACGCTATTGGTTTTATCGAGCCAAATCAAGGCATTACCCTAACCACGCAAATTGCAGGGGTGGTCGATGTGATCAATTTTGAATCAGGCCAAACCGTCAAGCGGGGTCAAAATTTGGTGGAACTTGACTCTAGTGTTGAAAAAGCCAACCTCGCCAGCACCCAAGCGCGCCTGCCTGCTGCGGAAGCGAAGTTTAAGCGCTACCAAGGTCTGTTTGCCAAAGGCTCCATCTCTAAAGAGGCACTCGATGAAGCCGAGGCGAATTATCGTTCGTTACAAGCGGATATCACGGCGCTGAAAGCCACCATCGCGCGTCGTAACCTCCAAGCGCCGTTTGATGGGGTCATTGGTCTGCGTAATGTCTTCATGGGTGAATATTTGCAGCCAGGTACCGATATTGCTCGTTTAGAAGACACCTCTGTCATGAAGCTTCGCTTTACCGTGCCACAAACGGACATTGCTAAAATCCGTCTCAGTCAGCCACTACGTATCACCGTTGATGCGTATCCAGAAATGGAGTTTATCGGCTCAATTAGTGCTATCGAGCCTGCCGTCAATAGTCAGAGCGGCCTGATTAAAGTAGAAGCCAACATTCCCAACAACGACGGGCAACTGCGCTCAGGGATGTTTGCGCGTGCAGACATCATTTTGCCCACTATTGAAGATCAAATCGTGATTGACCAAACCGCGATCAACTTCACTTTGTATGGCGAAAGTGTGTACGTGATCCGTGAAGAAGATGGCGAAAAGCGTGCTTATCAGCAAGTGCTTAAAGTGGGCGAGCGTCGTGGCCACCAAGTCCGAATCATTGATGGTCTCGCACCTGGCGATCTCGTGGTAACGTCCGGCCAAGTGCGCTTGAGCAACGGTTCAAAAGTGAAAATCGTCGAAAATGACGCTCTCACACCACCAGAACAATTACCTCAATTGTAAGACGAGGATGTGATGCGCTTTACTGATATTTTTATCCGGCGCCCAGTACTGGCAGCCTCAATCAGTATACTGATTGCGCTGCTAGGCTTGCAGTCGCTCTTTAAGATGCAAGTCAGGGAATACCCGGAAATGACCAATACCGTGGTCACCATCACAACCAGCTACTATGGTGCCAGTGCCGATTTGATTCAGGGGTTTATCACCACCCCACTCGAACAGGCCGTCGCCCAAGCTGACAATATTGACTTTATGACCTCAGAATCGGTGCTGGGGACCTCGACGATTACCGTTAACATGAAGCTAAACACGGATCCGAACGCGGCACTGGCGGATATTCTTGCCAAGGTCAATTCGGTGCGTGCACAGCTTCCGACTGAGGCAGAGGACCCCTCGGTATCGATGTCGACGGGTTCAACCACTGCGGTGATGTATATCGGCTTTACCTCACCGGAGCTCGATTCAAGTCAGATCACTGATTACCTCGAGCGCGTCGTGAAGCCTCAGCTGTTCACCGTGAACGGGGTGTCGAAAATCGACTTATACGGCGGGGTGAAATACGGTCTACGTGTTTGGCTGGATCCTCAGAAAATGGCCGGGTTTAACCTAACGGCCACGGATGTCATGTCGGTACTGAGTGCCAATAACTACCAGTCCGCCACCGGTCAAGCTATCGGAACCTATATGGTTTACAACGGTAGCGCCGACACCCAGGTGTCGACCCCAGAAGAGCTCAGTAACTTGGTGGTCGAGACCCAAGAGGGTCGCGTGGTGCGCCTTGGGGATATTGCCAAGGTCTCGCTAGAGAAAAGCCATGATCGCTTCCGCGCCATTGCGAATGGCTCAGAGGCAGTGGTCGCGGCGGTCAATGCAGCACCTACCGCCAACCCCATTGATATTGCCGAAGACGTGACTGCAATGCTCCCCGAAATCGAGCGCAACATGCCGGGCAATATCCAAATGAACGTACTGTATGACTCTACCAAAGCGATTAATGAGTCCATTCATGAGGTAGTAAAAACCATCATTGAAGCGGCCATTATCGTACTGGTGGTGATTACCTTGTTCTTGGGCTCATTCCGCGCCGTTATCATTCCTATCATCACCATTCCGTTGTCATTGATTGGTGTGGCCTTGGTCATGGAAATGATTGGCTTCTCGCTGAACTTGATGACGCTACTGGCAATGGTATTGGCCATCGGCTTGGTGGTTGACGATGCGATCGTGGTCCTCGAAAACATCGACCGACATATCAAGCTGGGTGAATCGCCTTTCCGCGCGGCCATTATTGGTACGCGGGAAATTGCCGTGCCAGTTATCTCAATGACACTGACACTGGCGGCTGTGTATGCCCCTATCGCCATGATGGGCGGGATCACGGGCTCACTGTTTAAGGAGTTTGCGCTTACACTTGCCGGGGCCGTGTTTGTCTCGGGGATTGTGGCACTCACTCTCTCGCCAGTGATGTGTTCGTCGATGTTAAAAGCCCACGCAAAGCCAAGCCGTTTTGAATTGGCAGTCCACCGTTTCTTGGACGGTATGACAGAGCGCTATGCGGGCATGCTGGATAAGGTGATGCAACGTCGTCCGGTGATCTTGTCTTTCGCCGTGATCGTGTTTGCGTCCTTGCCGGTTCTATTCAGCTTTATCCCCAGCGAGCTTGCACCTTCGGAGGATAAAGGGGTGGTCGTGATGATGGGTACTGCTCCCTCGACCGCTAACTTGGATTACATCCAAAACACCATGGCGGAAGTGAACCAAAAGCTCGACGAACAACCAGAAGTGGCCTTCTCTCAGGTCTTCTCTGGCGTACCTAAGTCGAATCAAGCATTTGGTATTGCTTCTCTGGTGCCATGGAGTGAGCGTGAAGCCAGTCAGTCAGAAGTCGTGAAGCGCATGGCCGAGGAAGTGAAAGACATTCCGGGCATGAAAGTCACCACCTTTGAGATGCCAGAGCTCCCCGGCGCCTCGTCTGGCCTACCAATCCAATTCGTGGTGACGACACCGAATAACTTCGAAAGTCTCTATCAAGTGACGGCTGAGATCATGTCAGAGGTTCAATCTAGCCCGAATTTCGTCTATTCGGAGCTAAACCTTAACTTCGACTCGGCCACCATGAATATCAGCATTGATAAAGACAAGGCGGGTTCCTACGGCGTGACCATGCGAGACATCGGTGCCACCATTGGTACCATGATGGCGGATGGCTATGTGAATCGTATCGACTTTGATGGACGCTCTTATGAAGTGATCCCACAAGTTGAGCGTAAATATCGCCTCAACCCTGAGTCTATCGAAGGTTATTACGTACGCGCGGCAAATGGTGAGTCAATTCCACTCGGTTCGCTGATTGATATCGACATTACCGCAGAGCCACGTTCACTGCCGCACTTCAACCAATTGAATGCCGCCACAATCAGTGCAGTGGCAGCGCCAGGCGTAACCATGGGGACCGCCGTTGACTGGTTTGAAAGCAAAGCGGCAGAGTTGCCTAAAGGCTATCAACACGATTACCTCGGTGAATCTCGCCAATACGTCACAGAGGGTAGCGCACTCTATGCCACCTTCTTGTTCGCGCTGGCGATCATTTATTTGGTCCTTGCGATTCAGTTTGAATCCTTGCTCGACCCACTGGTGATCTTGGTCTCTGTACCGCTCGCCATTTGTGGTGCATTAATTGCACTCGCATGGGGGCTGTCGTCGATGAATATCTACTCGCAAGTCGGGTTGATCACCTTGATAGGTCTGATTACCAAACACGGTATTTTGATCTGTGAGGTGGCCAAAGAGCAGCAGCTGCATCATCAAGCCAGTCGGATGGATGCGGTCAAAGAAGCAGCTAAAATTCGCTTGCGTCCGATCTTAATGACCACTGCAGCAATGATTGCTGGTCTGATCCCTCTGATGTTCGCGACCGGCGCAGGTGCCGAGCAACGCTTTAGCATCGGGATTGTGATCGTGGCAGGTCTTGCTATCGGTACCTTGTTTACCCTATTCGTTTTGCCAGTGATTTACACCTATCTGGCCAGCAAACACAAACCACTGCCTGTGTTTGTCGAAGACGATGAGCTCGACAAGCTCGATAAAGACTATCACGCGTCACACTAATTAAAGGGCCTTCGGGCCCTTTCTCTTTTGTCATCTTTCGACAAGCTGTCCGTATTTACATAGAATAAAGGCAGTTAATGAAGGAGTATTCCATGTTTGACCCCAAAAAACTTGAGCAAGTGGCCAAGCAAATTCACGACGCCATGCCTCAGCCTGTCAAAGAGTTAGGCACGGATATGGAAAGCCGTGTGCGCCAAGCCATTCAAGGTCAGTTGACCAAGCTCGACGTGGTAAGCCGTGAAGAGTTTGATGTGCAGACTCAGGTGCTACTACGCACCCGTCAAAAGTTGACCGAGCTTGAAGCCAAACTCGCAGAGATGGAAAAAAAGCTTAACCAAGACACTGACGCCTAAATTCATCATTAAAAAAGCCTGACCACTGGCCAGGCTTTCATCTCATACTGTGTCGTTAGTGGTTATTAATTGCGATTTGCTTCATATCAGTCATATAGCCTCGCAATTCCTCGCCGATATACTCAATCGGATGATTACGGATACGGTCATTGACCTCGATTAAGGTGGCGTTGTCGACCTGATTAGAGGTTTCTCCGAGTCCTTTACCAATCACATCAGCACCCACTGTTGGCATAAAGTGTTCGCGCAGCAGCGGTGTCGCGACGTTTGCAAATAAGTAGTTACCGTACTCAGCCGTATCTGAAATGACCACATTCATTTCATAAAGACGCTTACGCGCGATGGTGTTGGCAATCAAAGGCAATTCATGCAATGACTCGTAATAGGCTGACTCTTCGATAATGCCGGATGACACCATCACTTCAAAAGCAAGCTCAACCCCTGCACGCACCATAGCAACCATCAAAATACCGTTATCAAAGAACTCTTGCTCACTGATGCTTACATCCGACTCGGGATAGTTTTCAAAAGCGGTCTGTGCCGTTTCTTCACGCCATGTGAACAGATCTTTATCGCCGTTTTCCCAATCGGCCATCATAGTCGCGGAGAAATGGCCAGAAATGATGTCATCCATATGTTTGTTATAAAGAGGACGCATCAGTTCTTTAAGCGACTCCGACAGTTCAAAGGCTTTGATTTTCGCTGGGTTGGACAAGCGATCCATCATATGGGTGATGCCACCGAACTTCAGCGCTTCCGTAATGGTTTCCCAGCCGTACTGAATAAGCTTACCCGCATAACCTGGCTCAACACCCTCTGCGATCATTTTCTCGTAGCAAACGATGGATCCGGCCTGCAGCATGCCACACAAAATAGTTTGCTCACCCATCAGATCGGATTTCACTTCTGCTACGAATGAGGAGGCGAGTACGCCAGCACGGTGACCACCGGTTGCAGCGGCCCATGCTTTCGCAATCTCAAAGCCTTCACCTTTAGGATCATTTTCTGGGTGAACGGCAATCAGTGTCGGAACACCAAAGCCGCGTTTGTATTCTTCACGCACCTCGGTACCTGGGCACTTTGGCGCAACCATAACCACAGTAATGTCTTCACGGATACGCTGACCGACTTCGACAATATTAAAGCCATGTGAGTAGCCAAGCGCGGCGCCCTCTTTCATCAGTGGCATTACAGTTTCAACCACGTTGGAGTGCTGTTTATCTGGCGTAAGGTTAATCACCAAGTCTGCCTGTGGGATCAAATCTTGATAGCTACCCACTTCAAATCCATTTTCGACCGCGTTTTGATAAGAAGGACGTTTTTCATCAATGGCAGCCTGACGTAGTGCATAAGCCACATCAAGACCCGAGTCACGCATGTTTAAGCCTTGGTTGAGCCCTTGTGCACCACAGCCCACAATCACCACTTTTTTACCTTTGAGAAATTCGGCCTCGGTGGCAAATTCATCACGATCCATAAATCGGCATACGCCTAATTGTTCCAATTGTTGACGTAAATTCAGGGTATTAAAGTAGTTCGCCATGGGGTGCTCCATTGATTCAAATCCGTGATTGGGTGTGTTTTCACCGCGTATTTTTGATACTACCCTAACCACTATATTGCCTAAAGTGATATATTCACAACATAACATTGCAGTTACAGCAACAATAAATTATGAATGCAAAGCAACTCACAGGCTTTCTCCACCTCTGTGACACCAAAAGCTATACCCGAGCCGCACAAGCAATGCACGTCAGCCCTTCTGCGCTGAGCCGAATCATCCAACGTCTCGAAGAAGATATTGGTCAGCCGCTGTTTATTCGCACCAATAAAGCGGTCGATCTCACCCCAGCAGGTAAAACGCTGCTTCCCGTCGCACGCGATATCCTGCAGCTTTGGCACACCACGAAGGCCAGTATCAATGAACATGCCTCTTTGCTCGGCGGCAAGCTCACGCTCTTTTGTTCAGTCACGGCAAGCTATAGCCATTTACCTGAGCTCCTCGCGCGGTTTCGTCAACAATACCCAAATATCGAGCTACAGCTGCTGACCGGCGACCCCGCTCAAGCAGAAGAGAAAGTGCAAGATAATAGTGCAGACATTGCTATTGCTGCTAAACCCAAGCGCTTGTCATCTAGTTTGGTGTTTCAACCGATTGATACAGTCAGTTTGTCGGTTATCGCGCCAGCAATGGCCAGCAGTGGCATTGATCTACAAGCCATTGACTGGCAACACACACCGTTAATCTTGCCCGAAGCAGGGACAGCGCGCGAACTCGCTGATCAATGGTTGACCAGTAAAGGTATCGAGCCAAACGTCTACGCACAAATAGCAGGCCACGAGGCGATTGTCAGTATGGTGGCATTAGGCTGTGGTATTGGTGTGGCGCCGGACGTGGTGATTGATAACAGCCCCGTAAAAGATAAGGTTGAGCGCTTACGCCAAGAAATTGTGCAACCTCTCGAGCTGGGCCTTTGTTGTAAAGCTTCCCGCGCAAAAGAGCCTTTACTCAACGCCCTACTCGATGTCATGCGATAAACACAAAAAGCCCCAACACAATGATGCTGGGGCTTAAATGCAAAAAACCCCAGCTTTTCAGCTAGGGTTTCTAAGTAGTGGCGGAGTGGACGGGACTCGAACCCGCGACCCCCGGCGTGACAGGCCGGTATTCTAACCAACTGAACTACCACTCCGCACCAATTCTGTATGATTAAAGGCTTATATCTCTTTGCTTTAATCAATTGTATTCAAAGCCTGGCGATGTCCTACTCTCACATGGGGAGACCCCACACTACCATCGGCGCTGCTTCGTTTCACTACTGAGTTCGGCATGGAGTCAGGTGGGTCCAAAGCGCTATGGTCGCCAAGCAAAATTTTGTCTGGAACAAAATTTAACGCACTTCAGTGCGGCCCGTCAGGGTCA
>NZ_MEBP01000111.1:0-6137 GCF_001722075.1 Salinivibrio sp. SS2
TTGTAAGTCTCCCATATAGAGCGATTTAACCGAACTTATCGGACAGAAATACTCAACATGTACGTGTTCAAAACCTTGAGTGAAGTCCGAGACCTGACAGAAAAATGGATGAAGGAATACAACGATGAACGCCCTCATGACTCACTCGATGATCTGACTCCTTGGGAGTATTTAGCAAGGCATGAAAGTAGGAAAAACTCTAATTTAGAGTGCCACTAAAACAGGGAGGGTTACAAGTTCATCAATGACAGACCAAAGAAAAAGTAGAAATAGCACTGCGAATGAAATAGACCAAATCCAATCTAACAAATTATTATATTTGAAACCGGCTCCTTTATATTCCCAAGAATGCACTATTTTTTCATTATAGATTTTTTCTTTTGGAGGCTCTATATATTCTTTATAGCTCATTCATTTACTCTCACTTCAATGGTACGCATCATTCACTCTTCCCGAATTGAAGTGAGTTATTGAACGCTATACTATTCAGCCGCTTTCTCTTCTTCTTGCTGATAAACAGGGTGTTTATATTTATCTTTCAACCTTTTTATCTTAACAAACTCGATACGAGGAAAAAGTGAGCGTAATGTAGAAAGTAGTTCTTGCTTTTGGTCGAGTGTCGTGGTGAATATATTCCCACCATAAGCATGCACATCCTGCTCTGCAGCTTCAAGTGACAGCACCCCATCATTCTCTAAGTCAAACACAACCGTACGCTCAGAAATCAAGATATAAGAGTGATTTACATTAGGACGAAAATTCGTCATTCCAAACGACATCAGCGCAAACCCACCTGCCCCAACAAACGCGAGGGGACCGAGCACAAACACGGCAATAACACAGACCACTACTCCCACCCACGCAAAACCACGCACTACCTGATAAGCAACATCAGAGATCATGTCTTTTTCTGTATAGTGAATACCCAAAGAAGTTAAGTGATAACAGCGATGTTTATCGGGTAGAAACAAGTATCTTGATGCGAAAACCATCAGTGTCAAAAAACCACTTAATACCCAAAAAGCAAATGAGTCGACAGTCAACTTCTCGAGCACTGACCAAAGAAACAAAAGAAATGATGTTCCAGCAAATATTGACAGTCCCCACTTAACCATATTTTCGTGTTTCAGGCCCGCTCCCATAGATTCCCAAGAATAAATCACCTGAGCAGCACACAGCTGCTTCTCGAGGAGCTCTGTGTTATCTCCATTACTCATCATTCAATTCTCACTTCAATGGTACGCTTGGCTAGTTCTTTGTCTTTCGGTGCTGGGTTTACGGTTAGATCACCTTGGTGGTTGCCTATAGCCACATAGCCCAGCGTCTCATTCTCTGTTACTTGCCAAGCAAACGGCATACTAACGAGTACTGCCACCGTATCGTCGGTGGTACCGCCCATATTTAGTCGGTAGATAGGGCTTCCTGATGCCTCATCTGTGCTCCATGTACCACCTCGCTCATTGACGACGACTGCAGATTTTGGCTGAGCAACACGGTAGTGGTAGCTCTTATCTTTGGGTTTACGGGTGATTTGTAAACCAATCTTTGTATCCCGAGTAAACGCAGGCAGGGTTAATTCTAATTGCCACTGTTCTGTACCAGCGTCCATCCATTGTGAAGGTCGCAGACTTGGGGTAGCATTTAGTCGAATTTGAGGTTTATGAATAACTTGGTCCAAACGCTTCAGCTCCTCAAGATACTCCCACTGGCTAGGCTGTTTCCCCCAAGTAGAGTGAAGCAACCACTTTTCTATCTCTGAGCGTTTAAAAACATTTATGACTACGATGGCTATCAAATAAGCGATACCCGCAACCATTAGCGTACTCAACATCCAAGTTGCAATAATGGAGCTGATACTGGTGGATAATATACCGAACCGGCTAAAGATGTTTGCACCTAGTTGGATAAAAAATACAAGCGCCTGAGCTGTCGTAGATACGCCTTTTAAGGCATACCCCAGCGTTTCCATCGGCGCGTTGCTTGAATCTAATACCTTTTCACCACTATCCAACGTTTCTAGCCCTGTTGCCAATAAGCCAAATAACGACACCATCGCTGTGGTTTTAGCAAAGGTTTTCAATGTGGCTGCCTTTGAGGCACTAGGAGTCCTCTCCAAGGCTTCACTCAAGCTTCTTTCTAAGAGCTTTTTATCCCCAACCATTTTTTCCCATGCCGCATCTCGCCAAACCGCCGAGATCGCGGACACCGCATAAGCGGTCGAGTAAGTAGCTTCTCTTAGTGCTGGGTTTGCCCATAAGCTAGTCTCTGGGTGCTGCTCGGCTTTATAACGAATATTATGTAAGACTGATGCGCTATTCCAAATATTGAGGATCGCAACAATGCCTCCCATTTTACCGAGCTTATTCCACGATGTTTGAGCAGCTTGTGTACCTTTTTGCCAGATGCGCTCAATGGCTTGATTGAGCATTTTTTTCGCTGCATCATTCACCGCTTGATACTTCACCGTGACCATTTGAGGTAACTCACTACTCAATAGCTTCTGCAACCTCTGCTGAGCTGCATGCATGGTTTGAATCTGATGATTTTTGGGAGTCGGTTGCCCGACCGGAGGTTGGCTAATACGTGTAATGATCGCGACTTCGGCATTCATCTTTCGCTGCCATGCCGAAACTTGCGCCGGATAGTCTGGGTTGTGTGCAACAATCGCTTCTGGATTAACGATTGCCTCCAATATCACTAGCCGTAAATTACTGATCATGCCTAGAGGACTATTTGTGGTATTCATTTGGCTAGGAAACAACAGGTTGGTTGTCGCTCGCCACGTCTGTTCCGCCGCACCTGATGCCGCATGCTGCAACGCAGCAAAACTTTTTTTAATAGGCTCTGCAAGCGATTTAAACCATTCCTTCTCTTGGATACGAACATCGCCCGTGAATCCATCATAGTTAGCAATCGCACTAAACAGTGCCAACATATCTCCCGGTTTATCTAAGCCGATAAAATGATGCTCAATCTTTTGCACTTCATCATTCAGTGCTTGCCAATTCTCTTTGGAGAAACCCACTGACGCCAGCGCCAAGAGATTATCAGGCTGATCAAAGTCCAGAACTTTATTCAGTTCAGCCTGTGCTTCCTCATTGTTTATCGCGTGTTTTACGCCAACCAAATATTGACTCACTAAGCTCAGCAGATACACCAAATGATCCGTGTCTTGATTGTCTACACCCACAATGACTGGATCGGTGCTTAATTGTTTAAGGCCGTACATAAAGTCTTTGTAGCGAGTGGCGATGCGCGCATCAAGGCCTTGTAATTGGTTGTAATGGTCCGAGAGAAATGCCTCTAGCGCTTCCCAATCCACTTCATCGCTGAACATAGACCAACGCTGTTTTTGCTCTTCAGTGAGTTGGTAATCGTATTGTTCCTCAAGAAGCGCCCCTTTATTTAACGCCTCTTCTTGCAGTGGTGTCATCGGCACAGTCGCGACATTGGGGTTACTTTCTAACGCAGCTCGCTCTTGGTCAGCAAGCCGTTGTGTCGCAAGATAGTCAATAACATGGCGCTCGAATGCCAACTCTCTAATGGGATCACCCTTCACTGAACTGGGTACTTCGTCTTGCTCCAATTTCACGCCTGCTAGCATTCGCGTCAGCTCAGCCATTTGGAGCTTATGCATGTTCTCTTCGTCTTTTAAAATAACACTCTGTCGCGCTACTTCTTGAGATAAAGGCAAGAACAAATCAGACACATCGGCCAACCTATCATCCAGCGCAATAAAAAAGCCTTCATTGGGTTTATCCAAGTCCACCTTGTAGTCAGTGACAGTGCTACCTGGCTTTTGTGCAACCTGCTGGTGTTGTTGAACGTCTTGCTCATCGGTTTCTAGATCATCGACTTCATCAAGCGGTGTGCACGTACTTGCAAATAACCCAGCCGGCGCAGAGTCCTCGCCAATATCAATCACACTTTGCCCGAGTTGCTTTAAACTGCCGGTGTGTGGATGCGCCATATTCTCGCGATAATAATCAAGATCGAGCTCTCGCATCCACGCACTGCGTAGCTGACCCTTTTCTTGCATCAGTGCTTTTAAGCGCGCCGTCCAGCGTAGATGCGAAAACGCAAGATAGACCGTGTGTTTAACCGGATAGTTTAAACGGCTTGATGTTTCGCCATCGCTGTCATCATCTAGCTTTTTAATGAGTTTGGTACCAGACACTTGGTATTCATCGAGACGCTCCGCGTCTTGGTCGTAGACATACAGCCAACCATCCCTTAGTTGGCGCAATGTGCGCTGGCTATACTCTGCATCGATCCACGCTTCACCTTGCCACTTTTTAGGTAAAGCAAATATTGGTGTGTAATCGTCTTGATCATAGCCATTGTCGAACGCATAACGCACAGGAACAAAACCAACGCTGCCACCTTTTAAAGGACACGGTCCGGTTGGGTCGCGGCTATCTTGATTGTTGGCACATTTGGCCGCTGAGATTGGGTCACTCATAGCTGCTCCTGCTGGTTCGATAAGTGAGACTCGGCTTGTTCTGATTCGTGTTTTGCCAATAAGGCCGCTTGCTCGATGCGCTGAGAGGGTGTCCTTGCCGATGGATTAAGAACAAGATTGCTTATATCGGGATACACAGATGCATCGAGCGCTTGCTCTCCCACAAAACCTAACACATTGAAAAATTGCGTGAGGTCTTGCCCGGTATGAAATCCTTGCTGATAGGCAGTGTCTGCCCATGTCTGTACCCATTGGTCGGGATCTGACTGAGAGGTAAGACGCTCAGGAAAGTAAGTTCGCATATGTTGCTTAAGGCTTTGTATTTGATTTCGCCAAACCACGGTACCAAGCGCGCTCCATTGCGGATCTGAGAGCTGATAGGGCAACGAGACTGATTTGGCCGACTCAGGGGCATGATAAACCTGCCAACCTTCACGCGTTGGCAGCCAAAGTGCAGACATTAAGGACCAAAAACCACCAAAATCATTAGATAGCAACGCATCAATGCATTCACTGTGCGCCAGCTTTAAGAACACCTTACTGCCATAGGGTGACAGCACTTGAATGAAATCCCGTAACTGATGTGCTACGTCAAGCCCGGGGTGTGAAGAGGCGAATACATATCCTGCAGTGGGTTGATTGAGCGTGGTAAACCATGTCCACACTGCGTCGGTCAATCGTACAACAAAGGGAGAAACCGCGAGCAGCTGGTCATAAGGCGGTTGCGTATAGACAGGCATAATGTCTAACTCTCCTTCTAACCCATATAGTTGCTGCGCAAGGTCTTCAATTTGTCCGCCATCGACCATCAAATACAAACGGTGCCCCTCTTGCGGCTGCATGTCAGGGACGCTATCGAAAAGATTGCTATGCGCCAAGATAGTCATCACTTCTCGCACTCCTCACATAAAGGAGATTGCCCCTTTAGTGCTTCTACTTGACGTTGAGGCGACAATGATGACGTATCGTCTGTTCTCGGCGCCCACGATGGCGTCGGTGCCCCTTGCTGTGTTTCTGATGTGGTCATTACATCAACCGCTTGGATATTGGGGAGTGGCGCGGCTTCGGGATCGGCTAAGGCATCAATGGTTTTTGGACGCTTGGCCATTTGGCCATTAAAGCCTGGGCCACTGCCCGCGCTGCCGCCTGAGTTTAAGTTCACCGCGGCACCAGAAGCATGCACGCCAGCCGCATCCACTTTCACAAAGCTACCGCCGGCACTTAAGGTAACTTCTGCACCGGCTTCAATCACCAGTTTGGCGCCCGTTTTTAGGTGAATGTCACTCCCTGCTTCCACCGCATGAACCTTACCGACTTTATAGTGCTCACTGGCTTTGACGAGATTGGAGTGGTTACCACCAATACGGGTGCGACTCTCTCCCTCCACGGTATGATGCGCATTGCCCATCACACGATGAAATTGGTCGTTGTGTACCTGATGGTGGTTGTCATGACCTATCTCGGTCACGCGGTCGTTTTCTACCTCGGTGTGCCAGTCTTTTTGGGCGTGTAAATACACTTGCTCACTGCCCGATTGGTCTTCGAACGTGAGCTCGTTGTAGCCCTCGCCTTGGTGGCTCTCACTGCGCCAAACCGTCTTGGTTTTGTGTGCCGGTAAGGTATAAGGCGGCACATTGGTCGCATGATACGTGCGCCCGGTGATAATCGGTTGGTC
>NZ_MEBP01000112.1:0-2123 GCF_001722075.1 Salinivibrio sp. SS2
ACTGGCTTCTATCCGCCAATTTAGGCGTTGGTCGGTAATGACCACTCTCTAACAAAAAATATCGCGATCGCGGCCTACGGCCGCTTATCAAAAAGAACCCCGCCTAAAAAGGCGGGGTTCGTCAGCAATCTGAAGCAGCTCCTTGAGCTGCTTTTTTTATACTGCGCGTGCGATCGCAAATTGAATAACGATCTTCTCCAAGCGAAAAGAAACGCAATCTACATCAAAACGCTAGCCTACTCGGTTAGTTATAACCGCGCGGTGAGGTATCAGGGGCATCTGTTGTGCTGATTAACTTATCATTATTGAATATGGATGTGGGCAATTATCACAAATAAGGTAAACAAGGGTTTAGTCATCGCCGGATTTACCGATATAACGAATTGTCGAGAATAATTATCGCCCGCCTCGTAGGGTCGCGAGTCAGCATTGATGTGGGCATGGAGTGTGCAGGATTATGGCGAAACATAGCTTCTATGCATGGGAAAAACCAGTAACCAATCTGCGTTTAGTTCCCAAGCTGGTTATTTTGATGGTATTTAGCACCGTGTTGTTGGTGGGTAAGCAACTATGGGATGCACAAACATTCCGTCAATCCGTGGTGGATTTTACCCTCAAACAGACACAAGAATTGGCGCGCTCAAGCGCAGCTATGACTAAGGCATTGATTGCGCAGCCTGACGGTGAGCGGCTGATGCGAGAAGCGGTCGAGAGTATGAATGCCGAGTTCAGTGAAGGTGCCTATTTGTACTTGGTGAATGATAAAAAGCGTCAGGTGTGGGCACATCCTTCAATGACCCAATTCGCTGAGCTACGCGTGCCAGATGATCACCAAGATAGCGACGTGGCTGACCTATTTCTCAATCAATCCAGCGCATTCAGCTATACGGTGTATGACGGTGCACGACATGGTTATGCGGTGCCTGTTGCTGGCAGTGATTGGTGGATTGTTGCCTCGCAGCCAACGTCGGAAGCCCAGTCGTATTATCACGACTATATGATCCAAATAGCTTGGCAGACGGCACTGATGATTGTCTCCTTTATGGTCATTTTGCTGGGTGGCTCCAATATTATGCTGCGGCAAATCAATTACCTCACCGATCGAATTCGGGCCTTGGCGCAGCGAGATTTAAGCGAGCCAATTGAGATGAACAGTCGTGATGAATTTGGTGATCTGGCGCGTGAGCTTGAGACGTCTCGCCAACAACTGGTGGATGTGATTGATGCGCAGCGTCAAGCCGCTGATGAGTTGTCGTCATTAGCAGAGATTATGACCATCAGTATGGCGGAGACCAAGGAATCTGCGCAGGAACAGTTTGCCGAAATCGATCAGCTTGCCTCAGCGATGAGTGAGATGAGTGCCACGGTGCAGAATGTGGCTGAACATACGCGTGAAGCCTCGAAAGCCACTGAAGCGTCGAATGAACAGGCGGCGAGTGGTCAGCGCTATGTGGGAACGACCATCAACACCATTAACGAGCTGTCGAGTGACATTAGTCAGTCATCACACGTAGTGAGCCAAGTTGAATCGCAAGTGGAAAAAATTGGCACTGTGGTTGTCACTATTCAAGGGATTTCTGAGCAGACCAATTTGCTGGCTCTCAATGCCGCAATAGAAGCGGCGCGTGCTGGGGATAGCGGACGTGGATTTGCGGTGGTTGCCGATGAAGTGCGTAAGTTGGCACAACATACCCAAGAGGCGACAGTGGAAATTCAGGATATGATCACCCAATTGCAGCAAAGTGCACAACAAGCAGTGAGCTTGATGGAGCGTAGTGTGAGTGAGGCTGATAGCAGTGTTGATTCGGTCAGCCAAGCGGGCGGGGAACTCGATCAAATCGTGGCGCAGATCCGTTCTCTCAATGATATGAATTTCCAAATTGCTTCGTCGTCTGAACAACAAGCTTCGGTCGCGGGTGAAATGAACCAAAATCTCACCAACGTGAAAGAGCTGGTGCAAGCTTCTGTGACCGTGGTCACCGAGTTGCATGAAACTGCAGAAATGGTGGAGCAAAGTGCCCAATCGCTTAATGAAAAAATTGGCGCATTCAAGATTTAATCGACGCGTTTTTCACACTCTGGAACGGCCCGCTGCGCATGCGGGCCGTTTTTTGTTTGCCCAG